>JALYSE010000183.1 GCA_030854955.1 Fibrobacterota bacterium
GGGTTCAAGGCGGTGTTCGCGACGGCTATGGGTTGCGGCATCGCGAACACCCTGGTTTACAATCTCCTCCCAAGCCGCATCCTGGAACGCACACCGGCGCCCGAGGGATCTTTACTCGCCCTCATCCAGTGGGCGGATACGACCCTGGGAGCGATTCCCAGCGCACACGTCGCCCTGCCCGCCTCCATCGCCATGGCTTCGTGGATGACTTCCCGCGCGTCGGCGGATCGCGCCTTCTGGCGCCATTTGGTCGCGCTCTTTTCCCTCTGGACCCTCTTCATTGCAGCTTCAACAATCTGGACCAAACAGCATTATATCCTGGATGCGGCTGCGGGCCTGGGGTTTGGGTTGATTATGGGCGCCGGGGGAATGGGAGCCGTCCGGGTCTTCCGTAACGCGCATGGGCCCTCGGTCTTCGCATACCTGCGCGATTGGACCATCATGCTCGCGGCCATGGCCATCGCCCTCGTATGGTGGTCCGTGCCCGTCGCTATTATCGCCGCCCTCGTCATCGCCAGCCGGCAACACGCCATCCTCGTCCTCTATCATGACGGCGTGCACGGCCTGGTCGCGCGCGGCAACCGCGCGAATGATTTCATCGTGAATTCCTTCGTGGGCGTGCCGCTGCTGCTCCCTATCCACATGTACCGTGCGCTTCACCAGAGCCACCATCGGCACTTGGGAGAGGGCGACGATCCGGAACGCGTGCTCCTGTACCGCGGACAACCGTGGAACTATCGCCCCCTGGCTTCCGGATCCCTGGCCCTTCAGCTCATCGGAGACCTGTCCACCTGGAACGGTGTGGTCATGGTGTTCCGCTACCTCCTTGAAGCACGCCCTGGGGGCGCACTAAAGCTTCCGCGGACTCGCTGGTATCCGGAATTGTCCGCGCAATTCTTCCTGTTCATCGCAGCGATCGCGGCAGCCTTTCTTTTTTGGCCCGCCGTCACCGCGCATGCCCTGCTGCTCTGGTACCTCCCCTATGTCACCCTGACCCAACTGCTCCAGAAAATCCGGAGTTTCGCCGAGCACGCCGCTTCCGAAAGCGATGCGAGCCTCTCGTGCAGCTGGGCCCCAGGGACCTTGGGGCGGCTGACGATTTGGCCCTACAACATCAACTACCATCGCGAGCACCATGCCCGGGTGGACGTCCCTTGGGATCGGTTGCCTGCCGCATTTCCGTCCGCAGCCCAGCGGCCCGGACGCGATCTCATCGATCATCTCTGGAAAAGGGGCCCCGCTTGAAACTGGCTTCGGTAAAAGTGGCGGGCCGGGATCTGGTCCAGAACGAAGAACCCGCCTGGACCCGGCTGGGCCGTTATGGGCACGTCAACCTGCTGGTCACGGCCGGACAGGTGATCCTGTGGGCCGCCTTGTTGACCCTGATGGATTCAGACTTCTTGCATTGGGGCCTGCGCGCCGCGGCCCTCATCGTCTTTTGCCTGATGATGCAAGGCGTGTTCACCATGCTCCACGAATTCTGCCACCGCAACGCCCATCGCGATTCCCGCCTCAACTATCTGATCGGATGGACCGCCTCCACGCTATTCGGAACCGCGCCCACCTTGTTGCAGGTCCAGCATTGGGGCCACCACCGGCGCAACCGCACGGAATCGGAACGCGTGGAATTCATCCATGACGATGAGGTCGCCTGGGTGAAGTGGTCGAGCTACTATTTTTCCATCCTGGGCGGCATCTGGCTGGGATGCCTGCTATTCCCCCTCGTGGTCCCGTTCCTGCCCTTCTCGGCCGCCAAGCGGCTCGGTTCGGACCCGAAGTACAACACCTTCGCCGCCGGCTTCAATGATTTCACCGCCCGCGAATGGCGCCGGATGCGTTGGGAAGGCGTCGTCTGCCATCTTTGCTGGGGCGGATTGGCGCTCTTTGGACCTTGGCGGGCGCAAACCCTGATCATCGCCTATGCGGCCTTCGGCTTCACCTGGTCCTCGTTGCAATGGATCTACCATCTGTACACGCCCATCCACGTGGTGGAGGGGGCCTACAACCTGCGCCTTCCTTTGCCTGTGCGCCTGCTCTTCCTCAATTTCAACTACAACCTCACCCATCACCGCCAACCCTCCCTGCCCTGGCAGGAGCTATACGCGAACAGCGACCAGGCCCATACGCAACCCCTGTGGTACCGTTACCTGCGCGTTTTCCTTCCACCCCGCCGCTTTCCCGAGGACGTTTCCAGCCTCGAAAAACGGTTTTTCTGAACCCGATGCCGACGGACCTCGCGGGCTTGCTTGCCGTCCATCCCTCCTTGCGTTTGGCCGCCCCGGAAGACAATGTACGCATCCTGGGTTTTTTCGAACGCGCACCCATGAGCACCTCCGCCTTCGACGTATTCTATCTCCGGCGGCCCGACTTCTTCCGGCTGCTGCGGCTCCAATCGGATCGCGCCTTCGTAGTGCTGGACCTGGACGAGCGGGGAGAAGTCAGGGGAATCGGCACCATTTCGCTCCGGCCCGGCTGGGCGGACGGACGTCCCACCACCATCGGCTACCTGGGCGACCTGCGTATCGCCAGGGGCAGGACCGCCTCCCGCGTCTGGCGCGCCTTCTTCGCCGACCTGGTTTCGCAAGCCCCGGGAATCCGGGAATTCGCGGACTGCACCCATTGGCATACGGTCATTCTGGACGGCAATCTCGAAGCGCGCACCGCATTGCGTCCGCGCGCGGGCAGGCCGACCTTGGTTCCCATCGGCCCCTTCACCATGCGCAACCTCATCATGCGGCTTCCCTTGGCGGGACGTCATCGCGCTATCGGGGGCTGGAAAATCAGCGCCGCCGGTCCCGGGCATGAGGGCGCCTTGCAGGCGTTCTTCGAAGCCGAGAACCGCCAAGCGCATCTCGGCTTTCGCGGGGAGATGGCGCGGCGGATCTCCCTTTGGGATGGGTTCTCCATCGGGGATTTCGTGCACGCCTCGGATGCGCAGGGTATAGTCGCTTGCGTGGCCCCCTGGTCACCGGCGGTGGCCAAGCAGACCGTGGTTTCGCGCATGCCCGCAGGGTTGAGGCTCCTCGGCCTTGCCGCCAAGGCGTTTCCAAAACCGCCCTTGCGCGTTCCCGCCCGTGGCGAGCGTCTGCGGTCGCCATACCTGACCCACCTGACCTTCGCCGGACGCCTCACGCCGGATGAACGCGCGGACGTATTCCGGGCCATGGTTGATTTCCTTTTCGATCGATGGCGGGGGGCGGATTGGCATTGCATTTCCTTTTGTGACTTCCACGCCTGGAACCTGGGGCGCGCGTTGAAGGGTTACGTGCAGCAGACGGTTCCCCTCACGGTATATGCCATCCTTTCGCCCGTCCATTCGCCCGTCCTTTCACCTATCCATTCGTCCGTCCATTCGCCCATCCTTTCACCCTGCCTTTCGTCTGAAAGCGAGGCAACCGGATTCGCGACGCCGCCCGCATTCGAAATGGCGATGGTATGACCCCGGTCGATTCCATGCGGGCCGATCCGACGCGAACCTGGTCGCCCCAAGGATTCGAGAACCATCGCGTTCTATTTCCCCGCACCGCCGCCCTGGATCCGGGCCTCGACCTGGAATGCAACTCCCGTTTCGCCGAAGCCTGGCTTGGCGGGACGCCCCGCCTGGAAGCCTTGCTCCGTCCCCATGCTTCCGATCTCACCGTCGTATTTGTCCGCGGCTTTCTGGGCCACTATATGCCGGGCAACCTGGTCTTGCCTTGCAAGGCCCTCCGGCGAATGGGCTTCGATGCCTTCATAGCCGATAACCTTCCGGGGGGGACCGTGGGCGGCAATGTGGCCGCGCTCACAAGGCAATTGGCCGGTCGAACCTCGCGTGCGCGATTGTTTTTCTGCGGCCATAGCCGAGGGGGCCTGGAAAGCCTTACCCTCTTGGCCGGAAACGATTCCCTCTCCCGCCGTTGCGCCGGAGTGGCCATGTCCCAAACCGCCCACGGACCTTCCTATGTGATGGAAAGCGTCCTACAAGGGCGCCACCGGGAAAAGGGCTACTCTTTACAGAAACGGATCGCCGAAGCCGTGCAGCGGGCGGGGCTCTTCATCGTGGGCGCGCATGCGGGGGGAGTGGAACTGACCTCATCCCGTTGGCCCTCCCTGGTGGAAAGGGTGGATCGCATCCCATGGGCTTTCCCCGTCCTGCAAACCGCCTCCTGGTCCGTCCGGCCCACGGCATGGCTGGACTCCTTCCATGAACGTCTAGGGGAAATCGGACCGGGCCGCGCCCATGACGGACAATTCTTCCTGGAAGATCTGCTCTGGCCCGGCATCCCCCATGTGCTGCTTCCCCGCCTTGACCATGCGCAACCCGCAGTGGGCGGCCACGGTTTCGATCATGTCCGGTATTGGTTAATCATTTTGTCTCTGGTCCTATCACGATCAATCCCTGATAAGGACCCATAACCGCCGCCTTGCCCCCAAAATCCTTATCCATCGACTCTATATGCCAAGGGTCAGGGGCCTTCCACCCAAACCGTCGCCGGAGCGCCGGCCTTTCCGCTTTCCAACGCCTTCTCGATTCCGCCACTTCGTACCTCAGCCTTGGCCTCGGGCAGGGAACCGGATACTTTTTCCGCCTGGTCCAGATGGGTCGCTGCGCCTTCGGGCTTTCCTTCCTGCCGCACTTCCCTTCGCACCGCTTCCACGTCCGACTCTTCGATCCATCCCTTGGTCAAGGCGTGCTCGGCGATGGCAAGACTGTCCTGCGCCAGGATGAGAGTACTTCCCTTTTCCAAGACCTCAATCGCCAGCTTACGGATGGCCTCCGGCCGTTTCAGATCCTTGTTGACGTTCCGGATATACGCGGCCAGGATCCGGCCGGGATACGCCTCCACGATTTCCCTGTAGACCTCCGGATCCTCCTGGGCGCTGTCTCCGAGCAGAATGTAAGGCAGCGGCGCGGTCGTATCGAGGATCTGCCGCAGGGCTTTCAGTTTATGGGAGCGATGGGAGGAAGGCAAAAGTCCTTCGGGACTGAGTCCCCAGTCTCTGAGAAACAGCACGGGCTTTCCGGGAAATCCCCGCAAGACGAAAAATTCGCTGAGCAGATCGTGGAGGTTCCATGGGCTGCTCGATACGCAGAAGAACGGGCGATGGGGCGCCCCGCTTTTTCCGTGCAGGCCTTTGAAAAGAGCGGTGACCCCCGGCAACGGAAGGCGGGTATGGGCGTTGCGGAATAGGGTGACCTTTGCAGCTTCCCAAAGGCGCAGGCTTCCCGTATGCAGGATGGTATCGTCGATATCGCTGATAATCCCGAACGGGACCTGCGGGTGCGGCACCGATACCTCCGCAATCGCCCGGACCGGTTCCCGGGTGGGAGGCGATTCCACCCGCAGTTCCACGGGGAAGCGTTCCAGGTCGGTGGGTAGACCCTCGGGAAATTCGAGACGCGCTTCGAAGTATCCTTCCTGATCGGCCGTCAGCCTGACTTCGGTGTTTCCGAACCGGGCTACGATTCCGGCATAGGGGATTTCCCGCGAAAGGAAACGCGTGAGATTGCTCCTCAGGTTTTTCCAACGGGAATGTCCCGCTTCAGATGATTTCAGCGTCCTGACGGCCAGGACGCGGCCACGGGCTACGAGGACATTACGATTGCCGATTCCATGATAGGAGTCGATGAGAAGCCGCCGGTGCAATCCAGTTTTGCTTCGGAGGGCGTGGACGGCCCTGTCCAGACCCTTCTCCAGAAAAAGGGAGAATCGAAGCCAGGACTTGGGTCGGTTTGTCATATCGAAAAAATACGACCCTTTTTTTCACGTTCTTTGCCGCCGAGGCCGAGAACCTTTCTGCCCAGGCTGAAAAACAACTCGAGCATCACACAGACCGTGAAAGCCACCATCAATCCCGAAAGCAGGGCCTGTTTGTTCAGACTGAAGGTCCGGGAATAGCTCGAGTAGGTTTCGTCGAGGATTTCCCGATCCCCTTGAACGAGAATGTGCATCGCCTTCTGGGGGTAGGGCTTCCGCAGCGACTCCCTTTCCTTTCCGAATCGCGCCTTACGGGCCACCATGCGCTCAATCGGTTCAGCTTCCCCTTTAAAGGTGGGGTCCGGGCTGGAGCGGTGCTTCGCGACCAGGGCGAGAAGGCTCCCACCGTGGAAGCGATCGGCGATTTCCTGGAAGCCGCGAAGGTTTTCCACCACCTCTAGATAGTGGGCGTCAATGCGCTTCTCGTACTGTTCAATGAAATTGGGGGCCTGGATGCCGAGGATGAGGCAGGTCCCAAAGATGGAGATCATGAAATAGCGGCGAATCAAATCAATCCCCTCCTTGGCCCTCCGCGCGGTTGCGGATTGGGATAAAGATAGGAAACCGGGTTTCCTTGGGGTTAGGTTCGCAAAGGTGATGCCTTTGGGCTTTTGTGGCTGCCGAAGACGGTCGAGCCCAATTTGAGGCAAAAATGGGGAATTTGCTCTAAATTGAGGAATTGTCAAAGGAACAAGGTCCAGATGAAAATATGAATAGGAAAATGGTCGCAATTTTCCTATTCTCTTTTAGCTTCATCGAATGACCGGCATCCCGGCCTCCTCGAATTTTTCAGAAGCATAGAAAGAGTGAACCATGGGTAATCGTCTGTACGTAGGAAATCTGTCATTCAACACCACGCAAGAAACCCTCCAGGCTGAATTCTCAGCCGTTGGAGAGGTAAAGGAAGTGGGCATGCCCATTGATCGCGAAACGGGCAAACCCCGTGGCTTCGCGTTCATCACCATGGGCTCGGACCAGGCTGCCAGCGCGGCCATCCAGCAGCTCAACGGCAAATCGCTCGACGGGCGCGCGATCAAGGTCAACGAAGCCGAAGAGCGCCAACAGCGCAGCGGCGGCGGTGGCGGCGGCGGCGGATACGGCGGCGGTGGCGGCGGTGGCTACGGCGGTGGTGGCGGTCGCGGTCGCTAAGGCGAAACTTCCGAAACATCCAGTATAGAGGCGAAGTGATTTCACTTCGCCTTTTTTTTATCCGGGATTGAGATGAAATTCCGGTGGACCAAATCCCCTCTCAGGGACGAGGCTTGATCCGCCCGTTTCGGGAGTGATCAGGATTGGCGCGTCTACGTGCCCAGCTTGCACGCCAAGGTCGTTTCCAAATTCAGCACCAGTAGGTCCCCGATATTCGAGCATTGCAAGAACCGATCGTCCTTATGATATCTCTGCAAACCGGATTTGAGCTCCTGGGTCTTTTCAGGCAGTGAAAGCTCGCCGAAGCGCATCGCTTCGGTCAGCATCACCACCTGATCCTTGGAGAAGTTCAATCGCCTCGCGATAAGGGTCCGTTCCTCCAATTGATATTGCCGTATGGTCTGCAGATTCAGAATCTGCTGGCACAGGTCCACCACTTTTTTATTGTCAGGGAAGAAATGCGGCAGGTAGGCCTGGACCTTCCCTTCATAACTCTGCTGATCGAAATCGATTGCCCGCACCCGATATTGCTCATCCTCGAAGTCGGGCGTGATATCGACGACATAATTGTAGGCGCGCATATCCCCCAATAGCCGAGCGAAACACCGCTCGTTGAACTTCACGAATTCCTTGGCGATGCGCACTTTGTTGGTGGACGGGCGATCGAGAATCTCGGACAGGAACATATCGCCGGGGATCCCCGCGATATGTTCTTCGATAAGGGTGTTTCCGCATACCATGTAATTGATGCGGTTTGGAGAAAGGATATCCTCCAACTCCAGCCCATAGATGCGGGATGCATCCGCCTTCTTCACGTAGAAATGGTCGTAGTTGTCGTTGTACTGGTTGACGATCCGCACCCGGAACGGATTCGAATTCCCGAACATGCAATAGTCTACGCGCTCCACATGAAGATGGTCCGTAATAGCTTGATCGCCCGCCGCCTTCAATTGCGAATAGATCTGGGTCAGGCCCTTGTAGAGCCCGTCCTCGTCACTATGGCTGTAGGTGCAAGTCGCCCAAAGGGTATCCTTGTCATTCTTATCGATCAAGGACGTTGCGTCCTGATAGCGCGCCAGGTCAGAATAGCTAACGGAAAGGTCGCGGGAGCGGGCGTAGGTTTTCAGGTACTCCGAAAGCGGATCGCTGATGGGAAAAAGCTTTTTCTTGCGGGAAATGATCTTCATGCGGTTCCGGCCTCTAGGCAATTATATACCCGGCGCGGGCCTCTTCGTCAAGGAAGAGGACGTTTGGAAGGGCGCGCTGATGGATTTCAAAAAGTCGCAAAAAAATGAATGATTTAAACCTTGACGCGTAAGCATTCTCTTACCTATTTTCTCCCCATGCTCGCCCCCTCCCCTCCGGAACCTGAAGTTTTCTGTGCCATCGGCAGCGCCGTCAGACGACAAATCCTGGACCTGCTCGCTGAAGGCGATCGGCCGGTCAATAGCATCGCAAGCCTTTTCGAAATGAGCCGGCCCGCCATTTCCCAGCATCTCCGCATCTTGCTGTCCGCCGGTCTTGTGGCCGAGGCGCGGCATGGCCGGGAAAACCGCTATCACCTGGTTCCCGAGCGGTTGGCTCCGATTCGGGATTGGATCTCCCACTACGAACGGTTCTGGGACGACAATTTCAAGCGCCTGCAAAACCATCTCACGAAAAGGAGCCGGAATGAAAAAAAGCCTTAGGAGGGAGCTCGTGTTTCCCCAATCCCCGTCACCGCAACAACAGGAAACGCTGCTCGGAACCTTGAAAGACCGGTTCGAGACAAACAAGAACCGGCATAAGGGGCTGGATTGGGCCAAGGTGGAGGCAAGGCTGCGAGCCGATACCGGAAAGCTTTGGTCACTCCATGAAATGGAAAGCACCAGCGGCGAACCGGATGTCGTCGGTCAGGATAAAAAGTCGGGCGAATACATTTTTTTTGATTGTTCGGCAGAAAGCCCAAAGGGCCGCAGAAGCATTTGCTACGACCGTGAGGCGCTGGAAGCGAGGAAAGAAAATAAGCCGAAGGACAGCGCAGTCAATATGGCTGCCGCCATGGGCATCGGGATTTTGACGGAAGACCAATACCGCGAGCTGCAGAAGCTTGGAGAATTCGACCTGAAAACGTCAAGCTGGGTGGAAACGCCTTCCGGCATCAGAAAACTCGGCGGTGCCCTCTTTTGCGATCGTCGCTTTGACACGATATTCCTGTATCACAACGGTGCGGAATCTTACTATGCGGCCAGGGCGTTCCGGGGATCGCTAAGGGTCTGAATCAAACGCGGGCGCCAACGGTTACCTACTTTCCGCGTGGCGACAGGGCCCGCAATGTCCAACCCCCCCGCCCCATTTCCCCGTTTTTCCTATATTTTAGCCACACTTTCCCGAGATAAAATATGGACAGCCGCTACTCCCCCCAGGACATTGAAGAAAAATGGTACAAGACTTGGCAGGACGCCGGGGCCTTCAAGCCGCAAGGCACGGGCAAACCTTTTACCATCGTAATCCCCCCGCCCAACGTCACGGGCGCCCTGCACATGGGCCACGCCCTCAACAACACACTTCAAGAT
>JALYSE010000184.1 GCA_030854955.1 Fibrobacterota bacterium
GTCCATTGGGGTCCGGCCCTCCTTGACAATCTCGTCTTCCACCAGGATGCAATTCCATTTGATCAACTGACGTTCACCACGTCACTAGGCCCTCTTCGCATTCAAACTCTTTACGGCAGGCTGGTCAACGAAGAAGATCGCATTTTCAACACTCAACCCGCTTCAAGGTCCGTTTATGCCCACCGCTACGAATTGAGCCTGACCCATAACTTGCTTTTGGGAATGAGCGAGCAAATGATAGTATTCAAACATGAAGCGCCTTTTGCGTTCATTCCGCTCGTGCCGCTTTTTATTTACAAAGGTGATGGTTGGGAACGACTTAACAATGGGAATATCGCCGCCGATATCTGCTATAGGATTCCGGGGATCGCCTCTTTGTATTCGGAGTTCCTTATTGATGACATCCAATCTCCCTCCTCGCTGTTCGATAATCAGTGGGGGAACAAATGGGCTTGGACAGCGGGAGCGCATGCCATCAAGGATATATTTCAGTTCAAATCCGGAGTAATCATGGAATATACCCGGTTGGAACCATGGATCTATACGCATTACCTCGCATCATCCGCCCAAACGATGAATCAAGGATATCCTTTGGGAAACCAAATGGGTCCGAATTCCCAATCGATCGGCGTCAGGCCATATTTCCGGAGCTTTGATTCTTTCTACATATCGGCGCAGGGGGATTGGATCTGGAAAGGCACGGATGCGGGTTCATCGGCGCATAATATTCCCCCTACAGGAATCAAATCCAAGGTTTTTCTTGAGGGGATTAAATCTCCGGATTTTTCTTTTACCCCAATGGCCGCATGGGTACATGGCACACTATCAATATCCTCAGCATGGAAATTCGGGAATGAAGCGAAGGGTTACATGCGCGTCCATGTAAGCTATCCCTAGGGATTGAATATCTAGGCTTTGGAGGTTTCCTTATCCAGGGAAACACTTATGTCCAATTCCGATAAGGACAGTAAAAATGCTTTAGCCTCCGTAGCTGACATTGCCATCCTGACGTCACGTCCCCATTTGCCGGAGCGGTAAACCGCCATCACTCCCTCGGGAATATGATATGCCGTTCCCGGCTCCGTTTCTAGCATCCTTATCCCTGCAGCTTCCCAGGGAATCCTTTCCTGGGAAACCTCGTTGGGGGTGAAAAATCCGGAGAGCGCGTCTCCTCGAGGAGGCGTCATAATAGTTACACTCAGACTATCGCCGATTTCCTCAGAAAGGAAGAGGGGCGTTCCGGCTATATTCCTAGCTGCCGCCAACTGGGCCTTTACTCGGGTACGCAAGCTCGCCGACGGTATCTCCACGGCCACCTGGGGTACCATTGCCAGTAATGGCTTGTATTGGTCAGGAGCCGCCCCGCACCATGCCATCAGTTTGTCAAGATCGGGAATGGATGCTTCAATCCCTTCATGGCCATCCCTATTTATGGCGGCCTGACCCATGCTGGTAGCTAAAACCAATATCAGTCCCGGATCCACATCGGTCCAAGATATGGCCTCTCCGATTATCCGGTCGGTTACCTTCATCGCAAAGTCCATGGTGTCCTTATGGACGCCGGGTCTGTTGGGGTATTTTCCGCCGAAATCTTCGGGAAAGAGGTGATGCCAATACCTGTGCATAACGCCTGCTACATGGTTGGAGAAAAAAGTTGCGAAATCGGGTCGATGCCCGGTGAATAGTTTGCTGAAAATATCCCAGGAAAGGGTGGTCTGAAAAATCGGACGTCTCGCCCTGCGGTTGGCATTCCACCGTTCCGACACCAATTGGGTTGCCATTTCAAGCAGGGTTTTAGCCTTAAAGCCGAATTGGGGTAAGTTGAAGAGAAGCGCCCTAACTTCTGCTACCGGAAAGGATGATTTCGCGACAACTCTTCCGCTCTTCCTTACCTGGCCTAGATTAAATTTCTGGAAAGACTCAATGAATTCAGGAAAGCATTTTTCATCATGAGCGAATGTATCGGGAACATAGAATCCCCCTGGACCTGGATTCTTCGGAGGCCAGCTTTGCATCGAACCGAATACTCCGATGCTCCTTCCGCGGGTAAGGTACTCTTCCCAGATTGGGACGCCATTGAAAGTAGACGGATCCTGTCCGAGATTTTTCACTTTGTGGTCAAGGTTCCCCATGCCGCGATGAAAGGTAGGCCAGGTCACCCACGGGGACAATTCCCCTTCATCTGTTGCAATTGTTGTATAGGTATCAGCGCGGGAGAAAAATCGTCCGATGTTCGGATATTCGGGATTGCCCTTGTAATGATCGATAACCCTCCACGGAATTTCGTTCATTTCAAGTAGCAATAGACGCGGGTACGACTTCCCATTGCCGGCGACAACATTCATTTTTTGAGTCCTTCTGCAACGACCGGGGGGCGGAGATGGACCAACCGGAAGGTTGGGGACCGCTTTCAGATTCAGACACGACCCCATGCGGTAGGCGTGGTTTCGGAATTCAATCCATTATTGCTTAATTTGATAAGGCGGTTCCATTGGTTATTCAGTTGGGCGTGGGCAGTTTCTCTGGAATCTCCAAAGCGGTTTTGGCACAATGGTTTCCATCTTCATTTCCCGGACCGTCATGGATTCAAAGCTCCTCCAAATCGCATCCGTCCTGCTTTTCATTCCCTCGATTGCGTCCGGAAACAGGCATTTGCCGCTGGATCGATCCTTCACCCTTTGCAACCAATCACCAAATATCCTGGAGGACGAATACCATCGGATGATCGCAAGTCACGGGCCCCGATCCTATCTCTTTCCGCGCACATGCATTTCCGAGATCGATTCAAACCGGGTGTGCACGGGACAGGGTGGATGGGCCTATTCCGATACAACCGGGCACCGTAGCCTAAGACTATCGCCAATTACTGGCTACGAATACCGCTACATCGAAGAAAAACGCCCATACCGCGGATTCCGGACTCATAGCCGATGGTTATTCCGGCTCTATTAAAACTCTCCCCGAGACGGGATCAAAACTCCAAGCAAAGGAATCCAGGACGCGCTCCGACCCTGCGCTTTGCAGGTTCCATGCGGCAGATCGAAAGGATGGGCTAAAAATGGGGCCCGATGGATAAACCTTCGTGAAATCAACAATAACTCGGGTTAATCCGGATAACGCGGATGGTGATTTTCCCGGTACGGGGGCAATCCTCGAAAAAATATTGCAAAATGCCCGGTTCCTGGCTTCTGAGTTTTGATAGACAATGATGTTGTTTTCGAAAATCGAAAAAGAATATAATCAAATTCGAAAATGCCCAACACCCGCCGGAAATCGACAGCCATGAAAATTTCGCCCCCTAAAAGGATTCGAAGTTCTGAATTTACTTCGGGTACCCCAGTTCGGAAGTTTGGCGGAGTAATGGGTAAACAAAACCCAACAGGTCATCAGACGACGCCTTTAGCCAGCGAAAAGCTTATGAATTATCTCCCGGTAGCCCTCAGGTGGTGGATATTCGCCCTAGCGATGGGGTTTTCATTCCTGAGTGCATCAACTATCTTGTACTACCACCGGGTGGACAACTCCATTACCAAGGCAGACGAGAGACCCATACTGGTAATTTTGGCCGGGACATCCCCATTGACCGGTGATCCGACGTATGCCCAAGAATTGGCCTTGATCGAGGCGGTCCAAAAAAAGGTCCTGGAGATCGCCCCATTGAACGCCGAAATTCCGACCGGGCAGGAAAGGGAACCCGAACAATTGCTCAATGCGAAGCATGGGCTGTGCTACGATCGTAGTAGGACGATTGAAAAGATTCTCCGGTATTCCGGATTGCAAACCCGGCATGTTTCCATATACCAAACAGGCCTGACCGGATCCGCCTTCCAATCTCTTCTAACTCCCGGAAACCCGTCTCACGCCGTAACGGAAGTATTGACAAAAAAAGGATGGCTGGTCGTGGGGTCGAACACCCCGTGGCTATCGATCGACATAGATGGGAATCCAGTATCAATGCGGCAAATACAGACTCATGTGGAGAATGGACCCGCCATCAATTGGCGCTCGCCCCGATCTACAAGGATTCATTTACCTTTTTCTATGGTCTATACTCGAGGCATGGAGGCTTTTTTCCTCCCTATAATTTCATTCCGGACATCAACTACCCGGAACTTCTGCAAAACTTCTTCTCAGATGAATAGTCCGTATCCATTGAAGTTCCGAAATGCGGAGGGCTTTGCTCCCCGCGATCCAGCATTGACGCTTCACTAGGCTTTTGGGGAAGGGAAAACCGAAATGAACAAATCCACTCCAAGTTCTTCCACCTTGGTAACGAATGTGCGCGGCTCCAGTCCGGATGGGCATACCCATCCCGGCGAGGGCGGAAATAATGAGTCTGTTGCGTACCTGCTCTATAATGAACGGCCAATGTCAGGATTGGTTAAAAGCCAAGTCATTCCCGTCCTCGGTGAAGTGCAACGGTTGAGTCCGAAGCGTCTTATCACCGTCATCGCAATCTGGCAGCCATGGATCTATTTTAAGGATAGGAAGCGGGTTGGGACAATGCGGCGGGAGTTATGGAAAAGAGGCATTCGTCTCGAAAACCGTCCCTTCGCAATCTTGCCGAGCCGTTTCTTCCTTTACGACCATCGCACCCTGCCTATGTTAGCAGGGTGCGTCCGCCTCGCCTTTCGTGCCCTCGGGTTGGGGCGATTCCATCTTGTCCATGCAAGGTCCTATGTTGCCGGAGTGGCGGCTGCGGCGCTAAAGGATCGATATCGGTACAAACTTATTTTCGATATGCGCAGCCTGATGCCGGAGGAGTACGTAACCATCGGGAAGTGGGCAATGGGATCACCGACATATCTGAAATGGAAGGAGTATGAAAAATTCACGGTGGAGCATTCGGATTCGCACGTATCGGTTTCCGCGCCGATGAAAGCCGATGCCGATCGGATCTGCCCCGCAAAGAAATCGGAACTCATCTATTTGAACGCCGACATGGATAAGTTGGGATTCGATGGTAAAAGCCGGGAAAGCCTAAGGAAGGCGAACGGTTGGGAAAATTGTTACGTACTGGCATATCTGGGAAGCATGGGATTCCAAACCGAATGGAACAACTTCCATAACTATGCCTCCTACTTCCTCCGGTTGGAGCCCATTATCGGCTCTATTCGGATGGTTTTTATCGTCCCCAAAGTCCTTCCGGGTTTTTGGGATGTACTTGATAAAGCGAGGATTTCCAGGGAACGGATCAAATTCATCGAAGGTACTGAAAATATGCGCGGTTGGCTATCGGCCGCCGATGCCGGAATACAAGTCATGTCCCCCGGCCCGGATAGCCATACCCGCTTCGGGGTCAAGGTGGTGGAGTACCTTGCTTGCGGCCTGCCGGTGATCGCGAACTCCAACGCCGGGGCCGCAGCGGATTTCCTCGAGGAAAGCGGGGCAGGAGTCAGGCTGGATCTCGATGACAAATTCGCCGAGAAAGCGACCCAGTTTTGGCGCACCGTTTATTCAAGGGAACGGCTCATGCATCTCGCCGCGGACAATTTTTCACTCCGGGTGATAGGCCGGAAATACGGGGAATTGTACGACGAACTTCTTGGCTTGGCGAAAACCCCGCCTTAACCCCGATTCGGTTCAGTCATGACCATCACTCCCATCCTTATTTTCCTCACGGCCGTACTTGCCTGCTTTGGTCCCAAATTCGGCCCGTTGGATTCCTCCGTTTTCGGCGGATTCATCTGCCTGCTACTCCTGTCCCAGCAGAACCGCGTGCGGGTTCCCAAGGAATATCTCACCGTCTTGCTGCTTATCACCGGGCTGCTCACCTATTCCACCATCGCCACCATAGTGAACCAAAGTTACGACTACTACGCGGTAGCAAGGCATCTTAGGGCGCTCATCTCCACGGCTACCTTAGGGCTGGCATTCTACAACCTGAACGTCAAACCGGGAAAATTGGTCGACATCCTCCTTCTCGTCCTGCTTTTAAACGCTTCCGCGGTCATCATGGAAATAACCATCCCGCAGACCCAAGTGTTCCTTTCCCCCATCTATGGCTTCACCAAGGGATTGCGGACCGGATTGCGGGCCTTCGGGCTGACCGCCGGATACGATAGCGCCGGGTACCTCTGCGTGGCGGGCGGCGTATTCTCGGCCATAAAAATACAAATAGGGAAAAAGGTGTTTCCTTATCTCATCTACCTTACCATCTTCACGATTGCCGCGATTTTCACCTCCAGAAGCTCCATGATGCTGAATCTTATCGTGACCTTCGTGATGTGCCTTCTCTTCCTTTTCAAGGGGAAGGCGGGGATGAAACTGGTGGGGATGACCTACCTGTTCGGCGGCGCCATTGTCGTAATCGGTTATGTGATTCCCTTGATTCTGAGTACATTCACCTTGGCGGACTTCCAGCTGGCGGCAATCGGCAGCACCGACGTCAATTACACGGACAGCTTTTCGAAAACCGATATTGGAGACTGGAAACAGACCATGTGGATCGTGCCCGATGGATTCTTCAAGACCATTTTCGGGGTTTCCATCGATGTCCCCGAATCGGACATGGGCTACGTAAAACTCATTTTCATGTCCGGTCTCATCGGTCTCGGCTTGGCCCTGTTCACGTACCTGTACATGCTTTGGAAATCCATCATGATGAAATCGAGAATACCCGCGGGCGAAGACGCGGATCTGGTCGATGGAAGGATCCTGGTCCTGATCACCATCGTTTTCCTGACGGCGATGTATATCGTGAACGTGAAAAACCTCTACTTCTTCACAAGGGCCTACCACGAGCTATCAATCATGCTGTTCTTCGCGGCATTGAAATGGCATAGAAGGCTCGAGGGCGGGTTACCGGCGTCGGCATCCCCAGGCCTCGGCTATAACCACTGAACTCATATCGCGAATTCGAAGCATGAAGGTATTGATCCTCACTCTGTACGGCCGTCTGGGCGCCTCCTCGCGCTTGCGCATGTGGCAATTCATCCCATGGCTGGAGCGCGAAGGGATCGAGTACCGGATGGCACCCCTGATTGATGACAATCAACTCAGGGTCCGGTATGAAAAAGGCTCTTATGCCTTGCCGAGCCTCCTGCGCTCCTATTTGCGCCGGGTCGCTGTGTTGGCCAAGCGAAACCGCTTCGACGTGATTTGGGTTGAAAAGGAAGCGCTACCCTGGTTGCCTCTCTGGTTCGAAAAGCTTTTCTTGCGAGGCGTGAATCTCGTGGTCGATTATGACGATGCGATCTTCCACAAATACGATCTGCATTCCAACGCCGTGGTCAGGAAGCTGCTCGGAACCCGGATCGACGGCATGATGGCCGCCGCGAACGCGGTGACCGTGGGAAACGGATACCTGGCGCAAAGGTCCCATGCTTCCGGGGCGCGACACACCGAAGTGATCCCCACCGTCATCGATCTGGAGCGGTATTCAGGCAAGCTGGACACCTCCGCGGAATCGGCCCGGTTGCGCATCGTTTGGATCGGATCGCCATCGACGACGCGTTACCTGGGCATATTGCGCGATCCGCTGGCATCGCTCGCGAGGGAATTCAATTTCACCTTGAGGGTAATCGGGGACCGCTGCATTGATTTGCCTGGGGTCGATGTCGAAACAGTTGCCTGGCGGGAGGATACAGAAGTCCACTCCATGTCGGAATGCCATATAGGCGTAATGCCTTTGTCCGATACCCCCTGGGAAAGGGGAAAATGCGGATACAAGCTCATCCAATACATGGCATGCGGTTTACCTGTGGTTGCTTCTCCAGTTGGCGCGAATATGGAAATAGTCCGGCCCGGCGAGAACGGGTTTTTGGCGGACGGGACGGAGCAGTGGGTCGATTGCCTGGGACGATTGCTGCGGAACGCTTCCCTCCGACGGAAAATGGGCGATGCGGGACGACGGCGCGTCGAGGATGAATTCTGTTCCCAAAGGGTGGCGTCAAAAATCCTGGCGGTGCTCCGCTCGGCGGCTCTTGGCAAATCGGACAACAAGGAATCCATGGGCCTCATACCGATCGGGAAATTATCCTAATGTGCGGAATAGTTGGCATATTCGATCCCAGGCGGCATCTGCCACCCGGGGAAATGGTGTCGTGCGTCGTCCGCATGGCGGAAAGAATCCTCCACCGTGGGCCCGACGCCGGGGGCGAATGGTCGGATCCGGATGCCGGTATAGCGCTGGGGCACCGCCGGCTATCTATTATCGACCTGTCCGAAACGGGCCGGCAGCCCATGACCTCTTCAAACGGGCGCTTCATAATGGTCTTCAACGGGGAGGTCTACAACTTCAAGGCGATCAGGATGGAGCTGTCCCGCCTTGGCGCGACTTTTAAGGGGGGTTCGGACACCGAAGTGATGCTGGAATCCTTCAGCCGATGGGGTATCGCCGAGTCGGTCAAAAGATTCCGGGGCATGTTTTCCTTCGCGGTATGGGACCGTGACGCGAGGAGCTTGAATTTGTGCCGGGATAGGATCGGGGAAAAGCCGCTTTACTATGGTTGGGCCGGCAAGGTTTTCTTGTTCGGTTCGGAATTGAAAGCCTTCCACGCATATCGGAATTGGGTTCCCGAAGTCGACAGGGATTCCCTTGCGCTCTATTTCAAGCGTTCCTGCATTCCGGCCCCCTACTCCATTTTCTCGGGCATCCGTAAGTTGCCACCTGGGACGCTTCTGGAAGTCCCGATATCCGCTTCGGCCGAAAAGGAGGGACCGGATCCCGCACCCTATTGGAGCATGAAAGATGCCGCCGAATCCGGAATTTCGAATCGTTTCAAAGGGAGCGAGGAGGACGCCGCAAACCAGCTTGAACAATTGCTGCTCCAAACCGTGGGTGATCAGATGATATCCGATGTGCCCCTCGGAGCCTTTCTTTCCGGTGGGTTGGACTCTTCTCTGGTCGTCGCGCTCATGCAGGCGCAAAGCCGCAAATCCATCCGGACCTTCACAATTGGGTTCCACGAAAAAAGCTACGATGAAGCCGCCCACGCAAAGGCCATCGCTTCCCACCTCGGGACCGAACACACCGAGATGTACGTGGGTTCGAAAGATGCCTTGAAAATCATCCCATCGCTCCCCGATATTTATGATGAACCTTTCGCGGATTCCTCCCAAATCCCGACCCTGCTGATATCTGCGCTGACACGGAAGCACGTGACCGTCTGCCTCTCGGGCGACGGAGGCGACGAATTGATGGGCGGGTACAACAGGTATATCGAAGGGCCGAAACTCTGGCGCAAGGTGGGAGCGCTTCCTTACGGGATCCGCAAAAATCTCTATGCGTTGCTCAATGCTGTCCCCGCATCGGTGTGGGAAAAGGCACTCGCGGCCTTGGAGCCGATCTTGCCCTTGCGCGCGAAGCAGCTGAACATTTCCGATAAAATGGAAAAGGTCCTTAATGTGCTGGCCGTAAAGGACGCTACCGGAATCTACCACGCGCTTGTGACGCATTGGAAGGATTCCGCGAAACTCGTTCCCGGC
>JALYSE010000373.1 GCA_030854955.1 Fibrobacterota bacterium
TCGCATATAAGCGGGCGGACAACCTCCGCGCGGCCGCGACCATTTCCGGATAGGGGCGATCGCAGATGTCCACGAATCCGATCTGGTAATTCTCCCCGTCCTGCCCGCGGCCGGTGTAGAGCTGATCGCTGTATTGGAACCAGTGGGCTCCCACCAGGTTGGGATGCAGCAGGCAATGATCCACCGCGCCCGCATAGAGCCGGGCCCGCTGCTTCTGGTTGAAGGCGGTCCTCAATCCCGGATGCGGCAGACCTCGGTCCAGGGCCCCGAAATGGAATTCCGTCAGCATCACGGGCTTGTCCACGCCGCTGGGAAGTGGCAATTCCAGGATGGCATATTCGTAGCGGTTGGTGCTGATGACGTCGCAATACCTTCCCGCCGCGCGCCAAACGGCTTCCGGGGCCACGTGCAGCCTGCTTCCCAGGTAAAGCACGGAAGGCATGGACGCTTTCATCTCCTGGGAAACGATGCGGTAATAATCCTCGGCGATGGCTCCGGCCGTGGCGGAGGGCCAGTTCAATTCATTGTCGCTGAACACCCCCAGACACCAGGGGTCGTCGGCGATCTGGGTCTTGAGGGCCGCTACCTTGGTCTTGACCGCCGCGCGGAAAGCTCCCGTATCCAAGTCGGGCGGCAGGGTTACGGGAACCCCAGTTGCGAAGTTCACCGTGTATGCGGTCTTCTTGAGTCCGTAGATGCCTTTGTCTGACCAATTGCCGAAGGTGTTGACGCCCCAACTGCGGAAACGTTCGTGGGTCATGGCCCCGGCCTTGGCGTACCACGTCGATCCGAACTTGCGATTGAGATTCGCGCCGCGATAGTCTCCGTTGGCGGGCGGGGAGATGAAATAATTCTCGCGCCCCGTGATCGGCGTGGTCTCTCCGGAATTGACGCAGGTGATGCCGATGGACCAGAACAGGCGGCCGTCCGGATCCACCAGCCACCATTTGCCCTCCACCTTTTGGGTCCGGAACCGTCCGGTGGCTTCGAGCTTGGGCCCCGCCGCCCAGCCGCCATAGGCATTCCAGCCCTCTGGGCCCCGATGCTCGATCAGATCGTCCGCCTCGTTCTCGGCTTGGACGAAGATATCATTGATGTCCTTCGACTTGCCGGGCCAGGTTCTATGCCGGTATTGGCCCAGGCTGTCGAGCAGGGGAAACAGTCCCGACTGCAATTGCGCTTCCGTGGGAGGCGCATACGCGTTCCACGCGCGGATATCATCGACCACGAAGCTCCGCCCCGTCCCCGGATTGAACACCAAGACCTGAATCTGGGTCACCTTGGTCAGATCGATGATTTCCCAATGCTCGGTATATCCGCCCGGCAACCCGTTCATGCCCTTCAGGTAGGTGGGAATGTAGGTAGGCACTTTGTTACGGTGAAAATGGACATAGAGGGTATCGACTTCACCAGGCTCCACGATGACGTAGCCCGCGCTCGACGGCCAGGAATTGTCTTCATTGACATGTGCGTAGACGCTCACGGATTGCGCGCCGGTATTGCGGATGGTCATGGCCACGCCCTGGGCCGTGGAAAGATCCTTGGATGGAAATGCAAGGGTTACCCCCTCCCAAGCAGCCGCGTCCTTGGGCACGATGGAGAGGCCGGTGTTTCCGCCCTTGGTTTCCATGGCGATGACGGTGCCGTAGGCCTTGGCGGAAGCCAGGTCGAATCCGCCTTCGAAATCGTAAAGTACCGGACCCGGCTGGGCCATCGCAGCAGCGGTAAGGAAAAAGAGCCAATGCCCAACCGGAGCGGTCATGGAAACCTCCAGACTCAATATAGCCGGAGGGCGGGCATTATGCCCGGGGGAATTGGGAAGGCCTTTCTTTTCCTAGAGGGTCATTTCATCAAATTGATGAGGGAGAACAGGAGGGCCAGGGCGCCGGCTATGATTTGCGCCCAGGACTGAAAGCGGTTGGTGATGGTGTTCACCGCCTTCTTTTTCCGCAAATCGTACAGGCCCCACACGAGGCTGATGGCTCCTACTATGCCTAAAATCATCGCGCGGTTCATGATGCCTCTTCCCGTCCGGTTGCGGACACGGGAAAAGTAACCTGTGCGGATTGGGATTTCCAGAGGCGGCGCGGAACCGTGGGTTCTCGGCCTCAATTCGTGATAGCGGCCTGGCCAAAACCCGGGTCTGCCTGCGGGGCAGCTTACCCCTCGGCTATTTTACCTATCGACGCCTCGGAATTAATTCGATTTTCCCTTCTGGGAGCCTCCGAATGATAAAATCGGATCATCCCCATACGGAGGCGACATGGCCGGCAGACCCAAGAACAAACCCACCCATGATCGGAAGCTGAAGCCCGAAAGCCAGATGATGAGCTACGGTTATCATCCCGAGTGGTCAGAAGGGGCCATCAAGTGTCCGATTTTCCAGACCTCCACCTTCGTGTTCCGATCGGCCGAGCAAGGAAAAGCTTTTTTCGAAATCGCCTATGGCATTCGCGAGGCGGAGCCCAATGAGAAAAGCGGGCTGATTTACAGCCGCATCAACAATCCGGATCTCGAAATCCTGGAAGACCGCCTGACTTTGTGGGACGAAGCCGAGGATTGCGCCGTGTTCGAAAGCGGCATGGGAGCCATCACCACCGTCTTCCTGGAGTTCCTCAAGCCGGGGGATTTGATCCTGGTCAGCGCGCCCTTGTACGGCGGAACCGATCACTTCCTTAGTTCCTTCATCCCCAAGATCGGCATCGAGGTAATGGAGTTCAAGCACCGGCAGGAGCCGGCCGACATCATCAAGCAACTGGAAGCCTCGGGCAAGGCGGACCGCCTGGCCATGATATACAT
>JALYSE010000185.1 GCA_030854955.1 Fibrobacterota bacterium
CCCTTCTTCACGCCCCTCAAAACCGGGTCAAGCCTTAATGCCGGTTCGCGAACTCCGACTCCTCTTCCGGCTTCGCTTCCGACTTCCCTTCCACCGCTTCTCCCGCCACCCAGATCTTCTCCTTGACCCAGTGGGGCACAAGCCTCACGAAAAAACCCACCCGGCGGCGCCAGGACAGCAGGGTCTCCGGCTCCCAGGGAAAATGCTCGCGAAGCACTTCGTCCGATACGCGATTGCACACGTAATCGAGCATGAGAATCAGGATCATCAAATCATCCAGTTGGCCCAGGATGGGGATGAAATCCGGAATGATATCGATGGGCGATACCAGCAAGGCCAGCATGCCCACCAGAACCGTTTTGTCCCGGGAGGGAATGCGCGGATCCTTGGACAGGCTGGTGACGAATGAAATGCTTTTGCTTAGGGTTTCTCGCATGTTTGTTCCGGGCCGGAATGGCCCGCTCCAGTTGTTAAGATACTCGTTTGCGAATCAGAGGGAACTTAAATCCAACGTCACTTCGTGCCCCTGTTGCTGGGACTCGTAAATCGCCTCCAGAATGGCGATCACTTTATAGGTTTCGCGCCCGAATTCCATCGCCAGAGCGGAGGCGGTGGCGATTGATGTGCCATTTTAGCCTGAAAATACCATAACGGGGAGCCGGGAACAACCTATTGTTGCGGCCAGCGGATGACGCTTCCCCCCATCGTGGAGTTATGGTAAAATCAGCCGCATGACGGATCAGCTTTCCATCATCCTCCCCTGCTATAACGAAGAACGGAATATTGAACCCGTTTACCGGGCCCTGACCCTGGCCTGCGAGGGGATTCCCATCGAACTCCTGTTCGTGGACGATGGCAGCGCGGACAACACCTGCGAAGCGGTGAATCTCATCGCCGGCAGGGATCCTTCCGTGCGGCTGCTCCGCTTCCTGCGGAATGCGGGCCATCAAAACGCCTTGCGCGCCGGCTACCGGGCCGCCCGGGGCCAATGGATATTGACCTTGGACGCCGATTTGCAGCACCCGCCGGAGCATATCCCCGCCATGCTGGCCACGGCCCGGAAAGGTTTCGACGTAGTGCAAATGGTGCGCGCGGGTTCCCAGGCCGGGATTTTCAAGAACCTGTTTTCCAAGGCCTTCTACCGGATCTTTAATTCCCTTTCCGATATCGCCATCGAGGAGCAGGCCTCGGATTTCCGGCTTATCAGCCGGAGCGTCTGCAACGTGCTCAACGCTCTGCCCGAACGCAACCTGATCATCCGGGCCATCCTACCTCATCTCGGGTTCAAGACCACCTCCTTGCCCTATCAGGTCGCCGAGCGCATACACGGCAAAGCGGGTTTCACCTTCGGCAAATCCCTCAACATGGGGTCCCAGGCCCTCTTCAATTTCAGCGCCGTGCCCCTGAAGCTGGCCATGCGCCTGGGTTTCCTAATTTCCGCCCTAGCCTTCCTTTACGGCATCTACAATGTGGCGGCCAAGTTCCTCACCGATCAGAATGTTCCGGGTTATACGGATTTGATAGCCTCCACCCTGTTTCTGGGCGGGCTGATCCTGGTCTACCTGGGGATACTGGGACGTTACATCCTGGTTATCCTCGATCACCTCAAGCGCCGGCCGGAATACCTACTGGCGGACGAATCAAGCCCGGAGGTTCCCTCCGCTACATACCCATCCGGAACCTCCGGGTTATCCGGAAATTCCGGCGCTTCCGGATCCAAAGGCACCGATAGCCATCCCCCTGCCGGGCGCCCAGCCGGGCGCCGCGCGGAAAGATCAGCCTAAAGGATTCACTTTACGTAAAGGCGAAGAGCCACCCTTAGAACCCTCCGGGCCCATCCGGCATTCCGGTGGGATGGGAGCGGTTTTCAATCTCACCCAACTCCTCTCTCCGAGCATCCAGCTTTTCTTTCAAGTGCTTGGCCGGATACTCATCCGGATGCATCGGGGTTACATCCTCCAGGGTCACCTCGTGGTGATCCTCCTTGCGCTTGTGGAACCATCGTGTCAATACGTTATCCATTTTGACTCCAGTCCCCTTTGGGGGTTACGGGTTGGACCGGGAGTAATGTCCCGGCCCCTATTTAATAGAACCGTTTTACAATCACCGGATCCAACCGCTATTTTTCTAAGCGGGGCGTCTTTAGGTAGTGTAAAGGCTGCCGACCCTTTCTTTGGTTTTCACAACTTGCGAAAGGTACAATAGGCCTGTGCCAAAGGCTTTCATGCAAAACCTGCGACCGCAGGGTCGCGCCGGTGCCCTTCTCCTGGTGGCCGCATTGGGATTGCTCCCCGTGCTGCCGATCCTGCTCAAAGGCAGTCCCGTCCTCAATAATGACATGCTGGTCGCGTACTTCTGTTATTTTTGGGACTTCCACCGCAACTGGTCCTGGAGCCATCCGCTCGTGTTCTGGAGCTCCAGTTATCAATGCGGCATGCCCATGCATGCTTACTGGCAATCCGGTTTCCTATATCCGATCACCTGGTTGCTGTTCGGTCCCCTTTCCCCTCACTATGGGATCTACCTTTTCTACGCCTTCCATTTCGCATTGGGGATCTACGGTTTCTTAAAGCTGGGTCCCCGCCTGGGCCTGCATCGCGCGGCCTCCTTATGGGCCGGAATCTGCTTTTCCCTGTCCGGCACCATGCTGGCCCGCTATGAGCATGCCACCTTCCTGTCCGGTTGGACCTGGATGCCCTTGGTATTGGCCGCCTTCCTTGCCCTCCGAGACCGCCCGGGCCCAAAAACCTTTTTTCTGTACGCGGCCGCCGTGGCGCTGCAGGCCCTGGGAGGCCATCCCCAGGCTTCCGTCACCACCGCGATCTTGATCGCGGCCTTCACAATTCTATCCGTAACCTCTCTGTTACGCAAGGTCCGGTCCGGACCCCCGTTCAAGACTGCGGCCTGGATCCTGGGAGGCCACCTCCTGGCCTTGATCTACTGTGCTCCCATGTTGGTTCCCTTCCTGCAACTGGTCGGCCAGACCGATCGCTTCGACGGCGTCGCATGGGAGGGCGTAAAGCCTGGTGAGCCCGGCGGAACCGCTACCAGCGGCCCGGAAGCATCCGCTGAACCCGGCGCTTCGGCAGCGCAAAAACTGGAAGCCGGCGTGTTCGGTTTCGAGAAATTCGCGACCGGGGGCCTGCGTCCCCTGCATCTGCTTTCCCTAGCCGCGCCCCATGCCCTGGGCAGTCCGTCCAATGCCTCCTGGTGGGGCGGGGAGGTCTGGGGCGAGGTCTTCCTCTACCTGGGAGGGCTGGGCCTTTTCTTCTGCTTCTTCGCCTCTCCGCGGCGTGCCAACCGGGATCTGCGCTGGGTCCTGATCCTGGGGGCCATCGGCTTATGGCTTTCCTTCGGTGCCCATCTGGGCGCGAGTCAGATCCTTTATCACGTTCCCGTACTCAACAACTTCCGGAGGCCAGCCCGCTTTCTCATCCTATTCGTCCTGGCCATGGCCGTGCTTTCTGGCCATGGCTTCCAACGTTGGCTCGGTCATCCCAAAGGCCGTCGCGCCGCAGGTTGGTTTTCCCTAGCCGCCTTGGCGCTGGCCGGGAGCTTCGCGACGATCCGTTTTCTCCCTGAAGTGATGCAGTCGCTTCTGGCGGTGGTTCAATCCTTCAAGAAGCTGGACCCGGCCAAGGATTACGCAGGCAAGGTGGCGGCCCTGCTGGGACGCGGCGCCATGGATTTCGCCTTTCTCTCCCTCTCTGCCGGGGTGTTGCGTTTTCAATTGCGCTTGAAGCAGATTGCTTCGGCGATTTTCCCGCTGCACCGGTCTTCCCGCGATATCGGCATTGCCCTGTTGTTCCTGGTCCTGCTCGCCGATCTGCTCCGCATCCATTGGGATCACTTTTATCTCTTTCCTTCCGACTTTTATCGCCGGCCGCCGGAGACGGTCCAGGTGCTGGATCAACCAACGGAGCCCTTCTGGCGCGTGACCCATTACCTCGAATATCCGGACCTGGAAATGTGGCAAATGCACAATGACCCTGTGGCCCATTTCGATCTTCTCGACAGGGAGAAATCCGTTCTCAGTTGCGGCATCCATGCGATCTTCGGATACAAACATGTGACCGCGCATATGCCTTTAATGTGGAAATGGGAAGGGAATCTTTCCGCTGCGGGCAAATCCACCCGCTATCTCTTCACCAACCGTAATCTCGCCGCCTACGGTCCCGACTCCTTGAACCTTCTCGGGCGTTTCGGAAGCGTGAACGCCTATGAACTCCGGAATTGGCGTCCCCGATTGGAAACCGCCTCTCATTGGAAAGCGGAAAAGGCTTCCCTTTTAAGTGATTCTGGATACCGGGCGGCGACCAATGCCACGTCCTGTGAAAACGGGTTTTCCGGATACGGCGGATTATGTGCCAGGGAAGTCCGCGATGGGGATTTCCTGGTGAAGGGACGTTTTGTTTCCGGGGATACCTTGTTGGTCAGGGAGCGGTACAATCCCGAGTGGAAGTACCGGGTGGATGGCGGACCTTGGCGGAAGCCCCTGGAAACGCCGGACCATTTCGTGGCGATGCCATTGAGTGCGGCCGCCCAGTCCGTGGAGTTGACCTACTCGCCGACAAGCTTCTATACCGCCGCGCTGTTTTGCGTACTATTGACGGGCCTATTGGCAGGCTTTTTCCGATTCATCCAAATAAGGAAAAAGCCCAAGGCGGAGGTTATTCCTGCTTAACGTTTTGCTTGGTCACATTGACCTGGACCTGCTGATAAACAGGAGGATCGTACGGAACATGGTCTCCCGTCGCGAATTGTAGGATCAAGGTATGCTGGCCGACGGGTAAATCCAGCACGGTCTCGGTTTCCCCATTTCCATAATGGATGTGCTTTTCATCTTTCGGCATGGGATCTGCAGGTCCGGCCAGGGGTGCGTTTATGATGATGTGGAAATGGCCGTGACCTTGATTCACTCCCATGGTCGCCGGTTCCACAATCAGATTTTCCGCCTTCATATCCACTTTAAACGGGCTTTCTACATTGGATCCGTCTTCCAAATTACCGAAATAAACCCTTTTGTTGCTTCCGCCGCCACATGCGGTCAGCAAGACGGCCGAGCCGGCCAAAAGAAGTATGATCGCTGGTTTTATGCTGATTTTAGGCACATGGCCTCCTTTGGTTTTAGAAGCAGATTCAATTTTCAGCAAAACTAAAATTTTACCAATGGGATCAAAAGAATACCGAAGGGTTCCCTACAGGAACTTAGGGAAGCCTGTTTTCAACAAATCATAGGGTGATTGTTGATATCTATTTTCCGTTTCGACCTTTTCAACAAATACCCACACGAAACTGTTTAAAACTTCACTTTCAATCATGGAAGTTTGAATAACTTGTTGATACCTGTTCAAAAAAAAGGTTCCCTACCTATTCACATCCAGAAATGGGGAAGACTCAAGGTTCTTCCTCATTGAGTCCACTTTTCCATGGTTATTATAAAGGTCCGCCCCATCTCGACTTGAAAAAGAAAAGTGGACTTATCCCTCTCTATCCACCCGTCTATTCCTAATCCTGTATTTATCTAAAACAAGAATGAATAGGAAAAGAAACACGTTGAGAGACGGATTCCTGAAATAGGCTGCAGCGGAGAAAGGTTGTCGCGGAAACACCAGGAACCGGGATTTCGGGGTCTGCCAAGCCTCAGGACACCCCGGGGAGTGATACCGTAGCCCTAACCCTGAAAAAAGCCGGCTGGTGCCTCGCCAAAGGGGAAATCCACTTCGGGTTTCCAATGAAGGGAAATAAAATATTTATCCACATCCAGGCAAGAAATTGTTTTCATCCAGGGTTCTTCATGATCTTCCCACGGTCTGTCCCATGGTTATTCCACTAAGAATCCGGATTGATTCTACTTCAAAACTACTTCCCGGAAATGTGGGAGAATAATCAATTTGAAACCGAGTTATGCTTTTTTGAGAAGCAAGTCCAGAAGGATTTGAGGCGTAAGACCTTCCGCTTCTGCCTGGAAATTCAGCAGCAGGCGATGATTTAAGGCGGATTTGAAGATGGATCGGAGATCCTCTTCCACGGGCGTGGGCCGTCCATGGAGCAAAGCCTTGGCTTTTGCGGCCATAACAAGAAATTGGATGGCTCGGGGACCGGCGCCCCATTTAACATATTTCAATACTTCTTTGTTCGCATTGTCAGGGGTAGGGCGGGTGGCCCGTACCAATTTCACGGCCAATTCGAAAATATGATCGGAAACGGACATGGAAAGGACCATGTCCTGCAATTCCAGGATTTGAGCCCGATCCAATACGGGTTGGATCGTTTCCGTGATCTTTCCCGTATGCTTTTTGATGATGGCCAGTTCTTGCTCATAGGTAGGATAGTCCAATTGCAAGGCGAATAGGAACCGGTCCAACTGGGCTTCGGGAAGGGGATAGGTGCCTTCTTGTTCGATGGGATTCTGGGTGGCCAGGACCATGAAAGGCTCTTCCAGCTTTTCCGTACGACCGAAAACCGTGACGATTTTCTCCTGCATGGCTTGCAATAGGGCGGCTTGAGTCTTGGGAGGCGTGCGGTTGATTTCGTCGGCCAAAAGAATTTGGGTGAAGACCGGGCCATGGATGAAAACCAATTCCCGGGTTCCGGTTGATTTGTTTTCCTGGAGGATTTCCGTGCCCAAGATGTCTGAAGGCATGAGATCGGGGGTGAACTGGATGCGGTTGAATTTGAGATTGAGGGCCTGTGAAAAACTGTTGACCATGGTGGTTTTGGCCATGCCCGGTACACCGATCAGAAGCACATGACCCCGGCACAAAAGGGCGATGAGGATTTTTTCCAGAACTTCATCCTGACCGACGATGACCTTGGAAACTTCTTTTTGGAATCGTTGGAGGATGCCGGGGATTTCCTGAAGCGCTATTGGCATGGATGCATCCTTTTCAGTTCACGAAGCCAAGGTTACTACCGGCCGTATCGAACTAAGCTCCGTGATCGACTGGAGCGAGCAGTCCGGTGGACGGTGAGCCGGAAGCGAGCCCCCTGGCGAGCGGTTACCAACCCACAGAAGGACCGGACCCGGACGGACTAAAACTAAGCCTTGGCTTTATCGTCCGCGGACTCGGCCAGGACTACGGCCACGTTCTGATGAAACTCCACGAAGCCGCCGGAAACAGTATAGTAGGTTTCCTTCCCATTGGCGCGAATCCGCACATCACCGGAGGTCAGGGTGGATAGGATAGGAGCGTGATCCTTCAAGATTTCGAAGGGACCGGCCGTACCTGGAACAAGGAGGGCTTCCACCTCCCCGTCGAACACGGATTTGTCCGGAGTGAGAATCTGCAGCTTCATGGGTCGGTATCCTTCGATTCTTACTTAAGGGTCTTCGCCTTCTCGACCGCTTCTTCGATGGCTCCGACCATGTAGAACGCGTTTTCGGGAAGGTCGTCGTGCTTGCCCTCCAGGATTTCCTTGAAGGAGCGGATGGTATCCGCCAGCTTCACGAACTTGCCCGGAATGGAAGTGAAGGTTTCCGCCACGCTGAAGGGCTGCGACAGGAACTTCTGGATGCGGCGCGCCCGATTCACGATGGCGCGATCCTCGGCCGAAAGTTCGTCCATGCCCAAGATGGAGATGATGTCCATCAATTCCTTGTAGCGCTGTAGAATGGTCTGCACGCCGCGGGCGACCTGGTAATGCTCGTCGCCGATGATCAAGGGATCGAGGATGCGGGAAGTCGATTCCAGCGGATCCACGGCGGGATAGATTCCCATTTCCGAGATGGCGCGGGAAAGATTGGTGGTTGCATCCAGATGGGCGAAGGTCGTCGCCGGAGCCGGATCCGTATAGTCATCCGCGGGCACGTAAATGGCCTGGATGGAAGTGATGGAACCGGTCAGGGTCGAAGTTACGCGTTCCTGCAAATCGCCCATTTCCGTGGCCAAGGTGGGCTGATACCCCACGGCCGAAGGAATACGGCCGAGCAGAGCGGAAACTTCCGAACCCGCCTGGGTGAAACGGAACATATTGTCCACGAAGAGCAGCACGTCCTGTTGCTTATCGTCGCGGAAATATTCCGCGACCGTCAGCGCCGTCAAAGCCACGCGGGCGCGGGCTCCGGGGGGCTCGTTCATCTGGCCGTAAACGAGGCAGGTCTTGTCCAACACGCCCGATTCCTTCATTTCGCCGAACAGGGCCGTGCCTTCGCGGGTGCGCTCGCCCACGCCTGCGAACACGGAGTAACCGCCGTGATGCTTGGCGATGTTGTTGATGAGTTCCATGATGATGACGGTCTTGCCCACGCCCGCGCCGCCGAAGAGGCCGATCTTGCCGCCCTTCACGTAGGGCGCCAGCAGGTCCACGACCTTGATGCCGGTCACGAGGATTTCGGATTTGGTGCTTTGGTTGGTGAAGGCGGGAGGAGCCTTATGGATGGGATCCATGCGTTCTCCCTTGATGGGACCCGCTTCGTCCACCGGATCACCGGTCACGTTCAGGATTCGGCCCAGGCAGCCTTCGCCCACGGGAACGGAAATGGGGGCACCGGTGTTGAGCACCTTGCTGCCGCGGACTAGTCCGTCGGTGCCGTCCATGGCGATGGCGCGGACCGTGTTCTCGCCGATGTGCAAGGAGACTTCCAGGGTCAGGTTGTTCTCGCCCGGTCCCAGAATGGGGTTGGTGCATTTCAAAGCCGTGAGGATGGGAGGCAGCGAGCCCTCGTCATCGAAGGAAATGTCCACGACCGGGCCCAGCACCTGGGCGATTACTCCGTAGTTGTTCTTGTCAGCCATTCTCTCTCCTGATTTCCTTCAATGTCCCGGCGGGATTCCGATCCCGGCGGTTCGGTCCGTTTAGCCGTTCAGCGCTTCCGCGCCGGAGACGATTTCGATGAGTTCCTTGGTGATGGCGGCCTGACGGGCGCGGTTCATCTTCAAGGTCAATGATCCGATGAGTTCCCTGGTATTCTTGGTGGCCGCGTCCATGGCGGTCATGCGCGCGGTATGCTCACCGACCGCGTTTTCCAGCAAGGCGCGCAGCACCTGGATGGTGACGAGCTTGGGCAGCAGTTCCGCGAACACGTCGGCGGGATTCGGTTCCACGATATAGTCGAGACGGAATCCCTGGGGCCCCGCCGCTTTTTCTTTCTTCGCGCCGGCTTTCGGGGGCGTGGCGAAGGGAAGCATCTGCACCCGCACGGGAGTCTGACTCAGCACGGAGTTGTAGCGGTTGTACACCAGGTACACCGCGTCCACTTCGCCCGAGATGAAATCCTTGATGGCACTTTGCGCGATTTCCAGGGCGTTGGCATAGGTGGGTACATTGCTGCTCAGAATTTCCGCGGCCTTGGCGGCTTGTATGAGCTGCAGGTTGCGCACGAGGAAATCCTTGGCCCTACGCCCAAGGCCAAGGGCCTCGTTCGCCTTGGTGGGTTCGACAG
>JALYSE010000186.1 GCA_030854955.1 Fibrobacterota bacterium
GATGAGCTGCGTATGCGAATGCGAACGTTCGGCCTGGAATTGCATCCGGAGAAAACTCGCCTGATACTGTTTGGTCGCTTCGCCGCCCAAAGGTGTCAGGAGAGGGCCAAAGGAAAGCCGGAGACATTCAACTTCCTGGGGTTTACGCACTTGTGCAGTAAAAGCCAGGAGGGGAAATACATAGTCCTTCGAAAAACGATGGCCAGGCGGCTGGGCGCCAAAATCAAGGACATCCGTCAGATGCTTCTCCGGCGTCGGCACGAACCTATCCTGCTCCAAGGGCAGTGGATAAAGAGGGTAGTTCAGGGATCCTTGAACTACCATTCCGTGCCTGGAAACAATCAGCGTATGGACACGTTTTGCATCCTTGGCCCAATGTGCGATTCGACGCCAAACACTCAAGGTAGGAGCCGTATGCGGTAATGCTGCATGTACGGATCTGTGCGGGGGGTGGCGGGTAACCGCCATCCCTACCGCGACCTTTGCTTCGCAAACTCCGCGCTCACCTCATGGATTTAGTCGGCAAGATCAGGCTTGGCCCACTTGCTTGCGCATTTCCAGCAGTGAGGGCTCTATGAAGGACATGAGTTCCGTGAGGTGTTCGCCCCATCCCGCCCCGTTGCCCCCAATACTCACGGCCTCAAGTTTCCCGCAGGTTTCTCCCATCTTGCTCAGACCCAACATCAGGCAAAGGCCTTTGAGCGCATGGGCGGCTTCGGCGGCCTCGCTCGGTCGTCCTGCCTCATGGGCTTCCCGGATCGAAACGATCAGCCGATGGGCCGATTCGCGGAACCGTTCCTGGGCCCTCTCCCAGAAGCCGGGATCGTAGGTCCGGATCCATTCGTCCATTTCCCTGAGGTGGTGCACATCGATCCATTGGGAGGGGGAGGCATCGGCGTCGGCGTCGGCGGGAGCCGGTTTGGTGACTCCCAACCATCGGGAGAGGACGCGGTGGAGTTCTTCCGTCATGATGGGTTTCGTGATCATGTCGTTCATGCCCGCTCGCAGGCATTTCTCCAGGGTCCCCTGCATAGCGTCGGCGGTCACTCCGACGATGGTCGGAAGTTTGCCCCCGGCCGACATCGAACGCAGCGCCTGTGTACACTCGAAGCCATCCATGCCCGGCATATGGCAATCCATGAAGACCAGATCGTAGGGCGCGGAGGAAAACATCTTGAGGGCTTCCTGTCCCCTTGAAGCCGTATCCGCTTCGAGTCCGAATTGGCCGAGGAACCCGCAGAGTACCTTCTGATTAAGGGGATGGTCCTCGACGATCAGAAGACGCGCGCCGGCCGTAGTTCCCCGATCCGCTGATACGGAAGGGGCCTCCCAGCGGGGAGCTTTCGTATCTTCGATATCCGATGCGTTGGCGAAGGGTAGCGTAAAGTGGAACACGCTGCCCACGCCGGTCCGGGTGTGGAAACCGATTTTTCCGCCCATCATCTCCACGATCTGCTTGGAGATGAACAGGCCGAGGCCCGTTCCGCCGTATTGCCGCGTGATGGTTGTGTCCGCTTGGACAAAGGATTGGAAGATCCTGCCTTGGGCCTCTTCGGGAATCCCCACGCCCGTGTCTTCCACCTGGAACAATAGGTTGCAGACGCGCGCCGCGCCCGCAGGGCTCGTGACGGAAACATCCTCGCGCAGTCTGATAATCACTCCGCCCTTTTGGGTGAACTTGAGCGCGTTTCCGATCAAGTTGTTGAGAATTTGCTTGAGTCTCAGCGCATCGCCAATCACCCGGGTCGGAAGTCCCGGCGCCAGATCCAAGGACAAGGCAAGACGCTTGCGCCTAGCCTCATGCTCGAACGGGCGGAGGAGGGATTCCACCAAGGCCGTCAAGGAAAAGGGTGCGGCTTCCAACTGCATCTTGCCGGCTTCGATTTTGGACAGGTCGAGAATCTCGCTGATGATGGCCATCAGATCCAGGCCGGAGGTCTGCACCGCCTGGACAAGATCTTTCTGGTCCATGCGCATTTCCGATTTGAGCAACAGGCTGGACATTCCCAGGATGCCATTAAGTGGCGTCCGGATCTCATGACTCATATTGGCCAAGAACTGGCTCTTGGCCTTGTCTGCCGCTTTGGCGGCCTCACCGGCCTCGACCAGGGCCGTTTCCGTACGACGGTTAGCGAGGAAGAAATAGAGGACCACCAGGATTTGGACGACCTGGGCAGTCGATACCACGAAAAAACGGAAAAACCGTACTTGGGATTCCGATAGGTGGTAGAGCAAACCCGTCGAGGGGCCGAACGCTTCCAGGGTCAACATCAGGGCCGTGGTGAGGCCTACTCCGAACACCATGGACTTCCGCTCCTCCCAATCGAAAACGATAAGGACTAACCATGCGAAGGGAAGCAGGAAAAGCTGGAAGCCCGCTTTGGTTCCAAGCGCGAGCACGGCGATGAGGATTCCGGCGTTTGCGACGAGAGGAAGGAGGATGCGCGAAGCCCAGGTCCGCCCCCAACGATTGAGTAAAAGCACGAACACGAAACCCAGTCCCGTGAGCAGGGAGAAGGGGCTCAAAAGGGGAATGCCCATCAGCGGATAGAGCGCGGCGTAAACCACGGTGGTGGGAATCCCGATCATCGCCATGCGATTGGCGAGGCCAATGCGCTTGGCACGGCGGGGATCCGGAGTTTTCCCCTCACCCCAAGCGCACATGCGCCTGGCGGTCATGGGAAGGATTTTAAAGTTCATTTTAGGAAAGGTATTCTTTGACAACGTGATCATCTTAGCAATTCGTGGGAAAGATTGGCGCCATGCCCTATGTCGGGTATGGCCGGGCCGCAGGTGTGCCAAATCGGCAAGGATGGAAATGAAAAACAGCTTGTCCTGGGACAAGCTGTATATTTCTGAAATGGCATACTATCAGCGTAATCCGTTACGGCCGCCGCGAAAACCGGGTCGCCTAATCCGGAGCCGCGAAAGGGGAATGCGGGCGGTGGAATATCCCACCGCCGCTTTTTATGCTGTGGCTTCGGCTTTCGCCTTGGCTGCCTTGGCCGACTTTACCTTTGATGACTTCGGCTCTCCGGAGGCGGCGGCAAGCGCTGCGGCCTTCTCGACGGCGGCGACGCCTTCGGACTTGATTCCGCGTTCCTTGATTCGGGCGGCTTTGCCGGAGAGGTCGCGCATGTAGAATATGCGGGCACGGCGAACCTTGCCCAGACGGTTCACCTTGATGGCGGCAATGCGCGGTGAGTTTAAGGGGAAGATGCGCTCGACGGGAATGTTGCTGGACATCTTGCGGACCGTGAAGGTTTCGGCAATGCCGGCGCCGCGGCGCTGGATCACCACGCCGGTGAAGGTCTGGATGCGCTCTTTGGCGCCTTCGATCACCTTGAAGTCGACGCTGATGGTGTCGCCGGCGCGGAAGTCGGGGACGTCGGTGCGCAGGTTTGCGTGATGGATGGCGGCTACAATGGCGTGCATATCAGTTTCCTTTTCCTAAAATCTTTTTTTCCTCATCCGTCAGTTCCAAGATGCGGAACAGGTCCGGGCGATTCTTTCGTGTCAATTCCAGGCTGGCCTTGATGCGCCATTTCCTGATGTTCTCATGATGGCCCGACACCAACACGTCGGGAACCGTCCGGCCTTCGAACTCCTGGGGCCTGGTATAAACCGGCCAACCCAGTCGGTTGGGAAGGTAAAAGGAATCGGTCTCCGCCGAGGCGATGTCCCCCAGCACGCCGGGCAAAAGCCTGGCGACCGCATCGATGAGGGTCATGGCAGGCAATTCGCCCCCCGAAACCACATACTCACCGATGCTTAATTCTTCATCCACATAAGCATCCGCGAAACGCTGGTCGATGCCTTTGTAATGCCCGCAAATAATAAGAAGATTATCCATTTTGGCCAATTCCTTGGCCCTTTCCTGGGTGAAAATCCTTCCTTGCGCGCTCATATGGATGACATAGGGTTTGGCCGGCGCTAATTCCTCCAGAATATGGTCGAAGCCCTTTTTCATCGGTTCCGGCCGCAGTACCATACCGGCTTCGCCCCCGAAAGGGACGTCGTCGACTTGGCCATATTTATTGATGGCGAAATTCCGTAAATTATGGCATTTCAGCAATAAGGATTCCGCCTTACGGGCGCGTCCGGGAATGCTGGCATCCAGGGCCGTGAACATTTCCGGGAACAGGGTCAGAACATCAATTCTCACAGCATTCCCCGCAAGGAGGAGATGTCGACCAGGGCCTGACGGGCCGCTTTATCGATCCGAATCACGAAATGGTCCGTCCAGGGGATCAGGATGTCTTTTTTACCCGTATTCACCACCAGGTATTCCAGGGGGCCCTGCTCCAGAACCTCCACGACCTTGCCGATGTTCTTCCCTTCCTCGTCGATAACGGCCATGCCAGGGACGTCCGACAGATACACCATGTCTTCCGGTAGTTCCAGCCGCTCTTCAGCCGGAATCAGCAGTTGGCCGCCGCTCAGACGGGCGACCATTTCCGGGGTCTTCATATCCTTGAACTTCAGGTACCAGGAGTCCTCGTCGGCGCGGGTGGCCCGGACCTCCAGAGCTTCGGGCTCGTCCCCGATGCGCTTGCGGAAGTAGACCTTGGAAAGGGTGGAGTGACGATCGAAATCGAAGGTGGCCGGGCGCACTTTCATCTCGCCCATCAGCCCAAAGGGCTTTTGCGTATATCCGATAAGGATGAAGTTGTCGGGCTGGGGGTTCATGGTGGGTTTGCCGGCCGCCCTTCTTTGCGGGAAGGGCGGCGCGATATCGAGTACAGCGACCTAAGCCGCGATCCGCACACACCGCAATTCATGCGGCAACCGCCTCTTAGGCGGCGGGAGTTTCAGCGGCAGGAGCGGCTGCTTCAGCAGCAGCGGTTGCGGCTGCTGCTGCTGCGGCTGCGGCTGCTGCTGCGGCAGCAGTTGCTGCCGTTGCTGCGGCTTTAACTGCCTCTTCCTTCTCCTTGGCCAATACTTCCTTCTGCTTCTTATGGATCTTCGGCTTCTTAGCCTTCCAGACCACGACCTTGCCTGCCGTTTCGGCGGTGGCCTTGCCTTGCCTGACCTTGGCGAACTTGTCCATGATTCCCTGATGCTGGAACAGGGAACGGACGGTGTCCGAAGGTTGGGCACCTACATTCATCCACTTCAAAGCGCTGGCCTCGTCAACCTTGATGGTCGGGGGGTTCTGCGCGGGATCGTAGTAGCCGATATGCTGGAGAAATCTACCGGTGGCTGCTTTACGCTGATCCGCCACGGCGATACGATAAAAGGGACGATGACGATGACCCTGTCTGGACAATCTGATTACAACGGACAAACGTGCTCCTCCAAGGAAATTTCCAAGATGGGGTAAATTAGCAAGGATTATGCTGATTTTAAAGGGAAGAGCCTAAAATCGGAAAAAGAACTGATTTTTAGGCGAAAACGGGCCAATCCCGCGATTCCTTTTACCCCGCTGGGTGGCTTTTGCCAGTCCCTCGGGGGATTTACTGTTGTCTCCCAGAAATTCTTCGTACCAGACCGGCTCCTGAAGACTGGGGCACTGGGTGGGGTTTTCATAGTAGGAGAACGCGGCATGGGTCGGATCGCTGCTCGTCACCTTGAAGTCCGAATTCGATTCCGAAAGGGTCACCTTGAGAATTTCTCCGTTGGAGAGTCCTTTCACTTCAATCGTGTTCGCTTTCAGGGCCCGCACGGACATCGCGAACCCCGAGGTATCGGAATAGAGGCCGGCCGAGCCGTCGTTCCAACCTTCCACAAATGCATCAGCGGGCCTTTGGTCGGTGGACGAAATGATGGTCTTGGCGGTGAACTCGATGAGGAAGGAGAATTTTGAAAGCATCTCCCGGATATTTTCCCGGTTGAGGTCTTGCGCGGCCTTCTGCCTCGCTGTGAGCGTTCCGGACATGACCTGATAGTCGTTTCCCGTCCAGCGCCATTTTCCGATCAGCGCTGAGCCCCCGCCCATACGGGTGTGGCTGGAAACATACCGGATCAAGGCCTGGGAATCCAAGGCGATGGCTTTGTTGAGAATGATCAAGGCATCGCCTTTGATTTCGAAGGTCGAGGTATCGTTCCGAAGGGTATCGATGACGGTAATCGGGACCGCCTCGATTCCGCAATAGCGGAGGGTGTCTACCCGGCCACCCATGATGATGAGGGTGTTTCCGGTTTGGGTATAGGACAGGCTCGATTCAACCCTGTTATACGGATCCGAGGAGCCGGAGCCTCCGAAGAGGCATCCGGAAATCGCGATGGGCAAAAGGGGGAGGAGGTGTTTCATGTTGCCTTAGGTGGAAACCCCCATTTTATCATTATAGGAAAGGAAACGGCAAGACGCCTTTTCCCTTGAGATCGTCGCCAACCGGGATTCACATTCTCGGCATGCCTTTGCCTTTTTGCATCATATTCTGCATCTGGCGCATGCCGCCCATTTTCCCCGTCATCCCCGAGAATTGCTTCATCATCTTCTGCATCTGCTCGAATTGCTTGAGCACTTGGTTGACTTCCTGGAGGGAGGTTCCGCTGCCAAGGGAGATGCGTTTGCGACGGCTGCCGTCGATGATTTTTGGGGATTTGCGTTCGGGAACGGACATGGAGCTGAGGATGGCCTCGACGCGGGTGAGCTGCTTGTCGTCCACCTTGGTCTCCGCCATCTTGCCCATGCCCGGGATCATGCCGATCAGGTCGGTGAGGGATCCCATTTTCTTGACCTGGCGCAATTGCTGCAAGAAGTCGTCGAGATCGAACTTGTTCTGTTTGAATTTCTTCTCAAGAACCTTCGCCTGTTTCTCATCATAGACCGACTGGGCCTTTTCCACCAAGGTGAGCACGTCGCCCATTCCCAGGATGCGCGAGGCCATGCGGTCCGGATGGAAGACTTCCAACGCGTCGGGTCTTTCTCCCGTACCTACATATCGGATGGGTCTGCCGGTCACGGATTTGATGCTCAGGGCCGCGCCGCCGCGGGCGTCGCCATCCATCTTGGTCAGGATGACGCCCGTGAAGTCGAGGCGGTCGTGGAAGGTCTTGGCCACGTTGACGGCTTCTTGGCCTGTCATGGCGTCGGCGACGAAGAACTTCTCCTGGGGTTTTACAGTCTCGATGATGCGTTCAAGCTCGCGCATTAGTTCATCGTCGATTTGCAGGCGGCCGGCGGTATCGTAGATGACCAGATCATAATCGTTATCGCGGGCGAACTTGCGGCCGTTCTCGGCGATCTTGACCGGATCCCCCAGGCCCTCGTCGTAAACGGGGATGCCGAGGGATTTTCCGATGATCTTGAGCTGATCGATGGCAGCGGGGCGGTAGACGTCGCAGGCCACCATCAACGGTTTCTTCTTGCGGTTGTTGCGCAGGTGCAAGGCCAGTTTGCCGCAAGCCGTGGTCTTGCCCGAGCCCTGCAGGCCCATCATCAGGATCTGGAAGGGAGGCGATCCCTGGAACAGCGGCTCTTCGGCTTCTCCACCAAGTAGCGCGACCAGTTCGTCATGGATGACCTTGACCATCACCTGGCCGGGGCTCAGGGAGGTGAGTACCTCCGCGCCAATGGCCTTTTCCTTGACGGTGTTGATGAAGTCCTTGACGGTCTTGAAGTTGACGTCGGCGGAAAGGAGGACGATGCGGATTTCCCGAAGGGTTTCGGCGACGTTCTCCTCGGTCAGCTGGGACTGGCCGCGCAGGCGCTTGAAGATGCCTTCGAGTTTGTCTGAAAGTTGTTCGAACATGCCTAGAAAAATAGAAAATGAGGAAGGGTGGAGGGGGGAGGGGCGGCCTTCGGGAGGTTCTCCGACACCCTGCCATCCGCCTGGAACAGTCCGGATTCGTCATGGAGCTCCGAGTCAATTGCATCAGGCGGGTTTCTTCCTGGCGAGGGTAGGAGACGAAGGATCGCGGAAAAGAATGCAAATACCGCAAGGATCCGCTTAATCATGTCTGGGCCTCCGGAACATCCCCAAGGCACCGCCACGGCCGGGAAAGTCGCATTGATGGGCTGGAAATATATTCTGGGACTTTTCCCGAGGTCTTTTCCGATCCCAGGTGGCTCCCAATCATTGGGAAATGTCCCACTTTTGCTAATTTCCTCCGGGTAAATCGAATATCAGGTTCTGAAAGGACGAGTTAGATGCTTAAAGTGTATACGATGAAGGATGGCTCGAAGGCTCCCCTCAAAGGCAAAACCCTGGCCGTGATCGGCTATGGCAGCCAGGGCCATGCCCAGGCCCAGAACCTGCGCGACAGCGGAGTCAAGGTGATCATCGGCCAGCGCAAGGGCTCGGCGAATTACAAGCTCGCGGTCAAGCACGGCTTCAAGCCCGTGTCCGCCGCCGAAGCTGCGGCCCAGGCCGACATCATCCAGATCCTCCTGCCCGATGAAGTGCAGAAGGCAGTCTACGAATCCGACATTCTCCCGAACCTCAAGCCTGGCAAGACCCTCATCTGGTCCCACGGCTTCAACATCCATTTCAAGAACATCGTGCCCCCCAAGGACGTGAACGTCATCATGGTCGCGCCCAAGGGACCCGGCCACCTGGTCCGCAGCGAGTTCGTCAAAGGCGGCGGCGTGCCCTGCCTCATCGCTATTCAGCAGGATGCGACCGGCAAAGCCCGGGACATCGCCCTGGCCCATGCCCGCGGCGTGGGCGGCCTCAAGGCCGGCGCCATCGAGACCAATTTCAAGGATGAGACCGAAACCGATCTCTTCGGCGAGCAGAGCGTGCTTTGCGGCGGCCTTTCGGAACTGGTCAAGGCCGGCTTCGAGACCCTGATCGAAGCGGGATATCCCGAGGAACTGGCTTACTTCGAGTGCATGCACGAAGTGAAGCTCATCGTCGACCTGTTCTACCAAGGCGGCCTCAGCTACATGCGCTACTCCGTTTCCAACACCGCCGAGTACGGCGATATGGTCACCGGTCCCCGCATCATCACCGCGAAGACCAAGCTTGAGATGAAGAAGATCCTGAAGGAAATCCAGAACGGCAAGTTCGCGAAGAACTTCCTGACCGAGCTCCAGAGCGGCGGAAAGAACTTCCGCGCCTGGGAAGCCAAGGAAAAGAACCATCCCATCGAAGTGGTCGGCCGTCGCCTCCGCAAAAATATGAAGTGGATCGATTCCAAGGAAGTTTAAAGAACTTCCCTATGTCCAAGTCGGGCGATTCCCTACTCAAGGCTTCTGATTCAGCCCTCATCCTGGTGGATATCCAGGAGAAGTTCCGCCCCGTGGTGGCCGGCATGGAAGAAGTGATCCGCAATGCTCAGGCCCTGGTGCGCGGGGCCGTGCGCCTGGGCATTCCCGTGGTGGCGACGGAACAATATCCCAAGGCACTGGGCCAGACCGCTCCGGAGTTGCGCCAATGGCTTCCGGACAACCAGAAGT
>JALYSE010000187.1 GCA_030854955.1 Fibrobacterota bacterium
AACCACAACAACGCCCGGAGCTGCTGGCAGGCAATGGAACGCGGGGAAGACATGCTTCCCGGGGCGGAGTTCAGTTGCACTCTTCCCGACATCGACGTGGGCGTTCACGTCCTCACCTTCGGATTCACCCCGGCCCAGGAGCCCAAGCTCAACCGCCTTCGCAAGAATCTGTACAAGTTCTTGGAATTCACGGCGTCGGAGGATATCCCCACCGTGCTGGCGCATCCGCTCAACTTCTACAGTCCCAAGGGCCTCCCGAACGTGGACCTTATGGATCGCTTCGCAGTGTTGTTCGAACGTTTCGAAGGCGTCAACGGGCAGCGCGAATCCTGGCAGAACATGCTCACCATCGCGTGGCTGGAGGGACTGGACGAAGAAGCGATCGAGGCCGCCGGAAAACGCGTAGGTATCCGCCCCGGAACCTATTCGCGCCGTCCCTTTTCCAAACGGATTACCGGGGGGTCGGATTGCCATATGGGAATCTTCCCCGGTTCCACCGGCACCCTGCTCCACGTACCGGGATGGCGCAGCCGTACCGAGAGCGGGCACAAGGAAAGCCGCGCCAGCCTGGCCCTGGAAGCCTTGCGGTACGGGGACATGGGACCCTACGGCTCCCATTGCGAAGAGGAAAAGCTCAACGTTGCGTTCCTGGATTACTTCTGCCAGGTAGCCCTGCACATGGAGGATCCCGGTCTGCTGCGCCTGCTGCTCCACCGCGGCACCACCGCCGAGAAGCTCCAAGCCCTGGCCATCGCCAACGGCATGTTCGAATTGCGGCGGCACCGCTATACCTCGCGCTTCCTGGGCCTGTTCCATGAATGCCTCCAGGGGCGGAAGCCGGGCTGGTTCACCCAGCTCATGACGAGTCCGTCCTATAAGCCCCTGCTCTCGCAGATGGAGGCCATCGCTTCCGCCCGCGCGCATTCTTCCGAAATGCTGGTGCAGACACTGAGCACGGCCTTGCCCGCCATGTTCAACCAGCTTACAGCCCTGCTCACCGACCGCGTGAAGGTTAAGGTCCGCCAGATGGAGGAGAGAGGCATGCCCATTGGTTTTGCAGACCTCCTCGGAAAAATCGAACTCCCGACCCATTTCCGCGCCCTCATCGGACAGGATCCCCAGCAGCGGGGTAAGGATTCCAAGGAACCGGCGGGCATTGACCTGGGCAAGTGGAGCGACGGGCTTCCCTTCCCCGCCCTGGCCGCCGTCGTATTGGGCGGGTCCGCCTTCGCCGCCTCCAAGGTCCTTTACGGCAAGCGCCCCTTCCTGAACGCCTTCGCCGGCAGGCTCGGTAAATACGAACATCCCAAGCGCGCCCTTTGGATCACGGACACCCTGGAAGACCGCAACGGCGTATCCCACGTACTGCAACAGATGCTCGCGGAAGCCCGCCGCCGCAACCTGCCCATCGATTTCCTCGCCTGCTCCACGGGCAGGGAAAACGGTCTGCAAAGCGGCGACCACCTGCGGCTCATTCCCACGGTCTCGGAATTCACCCTCCCCTTCTACCAGGACCAGATCATCCGGATCCCCGGCATGATGGACCTGCAGAAGACGTTTCTGGAAGGCGGCTACGACCGGATCATCTGCTCCACGGAAGCCCCAATGGGCGCGCTTGCGCTTTATCTCAAACACGCGTTCAATGTACCCGCGTATTTCTACACCCATTCCGACTGGCTGGATTTCGCCCGCCGCGTGCTGCGGTACGACAAGCGCAAGCTGGATCGCCTGCGCCGATTTCTGCGCGCTTTTTACCGGCGTTTCGACGGCGTGTTCCTTCTCAATACGGAGCAGAAGGAAAACTTCGCTTCCCAGGCCATGGGACTCGTCCCAGACCGCCTTCACCTCACCGCCCACTGGGCCGACGCCAGCTTTCATCCGCGGGTGGTGGACAAGGCCGCCCTCTTCCCCGTCGGTGAAGAGGGGCCCGTGCTCTTGTATGCGGGACGTCTCAGCGAAGAAAAAGGGGTCATGGACATTCCCGGCATCTTCAAGGAAATCAGGAACAGCATTCCCCGGGCCCGACTGGCTTTCGCGGGAACCGGTCCTTGCATGGATCGCCTGAAGACCGCCTGCCCAGACGCGATGTTCCTGGGTTGGCTGGACGCGGATCGCCTCGCGCAGACCTATTCCGCGGCGGACCTGCTGTTGCTTCCCTCGTGGTTCGATACCTTCTCCTGTTCCCTGCTCGAGGCCTTGGGATGCGGCCTACCCGCAGTGGCTTTCAATACTAAGGGGCCGCGGGACATTCTGACCGGGAATGCCGGCGGCCTGCTCGCCGAGAGCCCGGCGGAAATGGCAACGATGGCGGCTGACCTTCTGGCGTCGCCCGAAAAGCTCTCGGCCTTGAAATTCAGGGCCCTGCAGCGTTCGGCCGATTACAGACCGGAAGCTATCATGGACGATATGTTGCGCGATCTCGGTTTGGCGGAAGGGGCCCCGGAGCGGCCCAAGTCCACGCTGACCCGGCGCGGCGGAAAACGCAAACCCGCAGAGATGCCCCTCGAACAGAACTCGGCCTTCCTCGGGGAAATACTCTCCCTGATGGGTGCCGCTTGAGGTTTGCTTCCGCTGCGGATCACCTTTCCGAGCAGGCGGGGCAGATACGCATCCCAGCCTTCTGGAGTGAAACTGGCAGGAGAGGCGAAACCCAGATCGAGGATCTTCCCCCATACCACCCGCCAGGCCTAGACCGAGACTCCGGAGGGAATGATCGAGGTCGGCTGCAGGAGGACCGAGCAATTCGGCCAGCCGTCCCCGGGCCAAGCGGCGGGTGATTTCCATCTGGCCCAGGCGCAAATGGGCATGGACCATTCCCAGGGCGAAAGCCACGTCCACGTCGGAATCGCCTTCAACGAAGGGGATCTGCCGATCATCGAAGCGGATCCGCACCGTTCCACCCAAGGGTATATCCCCGGTGGGAAAGTCTGCCAGGCGCTCCCGCAGGGTTCGCTTGCGGCCGCGGAGTCGCCGGGGAAGGGAAGCAAACCGCAACAGGTGCGGCAACCCGTTCAGAATCAAGGCTGGAAACAGCCTGGCCACTCGGGCCAGCGTCCGTCTCAAGCCATGGCCTCCAGGGCGGTCTCCGGGGATCCCGTTGCGGCCCGTCCACCCCCGGATAGGTAACCCAGGCGTTCCGTCACGGAATCATGCAGAAGCAGGGCCAGGGACTTACGATCGTCGCCGCAGATGGGTTCATGGGCGAAGGCGATCTCCGCTTCCATGCCCGGCATGCGGAACAGGTTCAGGAAATGGGGGAGAAAATCGGATGCGCCCCACCAGCACATGGAAAGCGACGCGGGGGGAAAACCGCTCGGCGCCTGGTAACGGATGGCGGCGCAGTGCACCGGAAAGCGGGAGGCCGCGGGATATTCCAGCAAGGGAGAACGGAGGGGAGCCACCTCGTAGCCCGCGGTGCTGGTGCCCTCGGCGAAGAGGGCGAGGCTGCCGCCCTGCGCGAAATGATCGGAGATGAGGCGGCCGACGCGGCCCACATCGCGCTTTGATTTCCGATCCACGTACAGGGTTCCGGCCAACGAGGCGAGCGTACCGAAAACGGGCCAGCCCGCCACCTCTGATTTAGAAACAAATGTGCAAGGGACTTGGGAAGCGATTACGGCGATATCCAGGTAACCCAGGTGGTTCGCCACCAGGAAAAATGGCGGGTCCGGGATGCGCCCATGGGCCTTCACGCGCAGCTTCAGGATCCGGAGAGCGCCCAGGCTCCACCACCGGGAGAAACGGGCTGCGGCCATGGGCCGGGAGCCGGGCCGCAGGAAAAGGCTCCGAACCAGCCAGGCCAGGATAATGGCGCCGGTCCAGAGCATGAACGACGCCAGCCGGGCGCCCGCTGAAACGGGGCCGTAGCGGCGCGGTTTTCCCGCTGGTTTCACGAAAGCATTTTCCGATAGACACCTTGTGGCATCTCCAAGGTGTCGACCGTGATCAGGTAGTCAATAGTCTTGAAATGGCGGTCCAGGGCGGGCTCGCCGCACACCAATCCGCCCAGGTTCAGGTATCCTTCGAAAAGCCGGGGCAGGCGCGGCTGTTGGGCTTCCATCACCGCCAGCATCCCCGCTTCGCATTCGTAGCCGGCCTTGGGAATCGCATACAGGGTGGGATGCAAGTGATCCAAGGCCACGAGCCGGCGAAAAAGGGCCCGCCCCTCGGCGGGATCTTGGCTGGTCAGCGAACAGCAGCCGAACAGGTAACGCTTTCCATTCCAATCCAGGTAACGGGCCAACCCCCTCCACAGTAGCTGGAGCACACGCCCATTGCGATGCTTGCGATCGATGCATGCGCGGCCCACCTCGACGCAGCGATCCAGGAATTCTTGCGGGAATCCAGAGATATCGAATTCCTGCGCGGTATAGAACCCGCGGCGCAACATGGCCATGGAACCGGTTTGGATGCGGTAGGTCCCGACAACCTCACCGCTGGATTGGTGCAGCACCATAAGGTGGTGGCATTGGGCGTCGAATTCGTCGATGTCCCGATGGGTCTGAAAGGAGGCTTCTAGCCCTTCGTTCAATTCCAGGTTGTAGACTTCGAACCGGAGCTTGCACACCGCGTCCAGATCCCTTGAATCGCGGGCGAACCGCAAGAGGTAATCCCCCGATTCGGAGTTCAATGGGGGAATGCCCGCCTGATTGCAGGGATAATCCTTGAGGGCAACGGGCAGCTCCGGGGTTTCTCCGGGCGAAAGCACCGGCGCCCTGATGACATGGGCCCGGGTCTCCGTTTCCACATCCGCAATGGCGGATTCCGAAATCTCTTCGTTCATGGTTTTCATTCCAATCCCCTTTCAAGGTGGAGAGAGCATTTGCTGCGGTCCGCCGCCTTCGCCCCTAATGTTAAGTGCGGGTCATTGATTTCCTGTTTCATGGATGTTGCCTTCTTATTCGCATCACGGCGGGCCCGATGAGAATATCCCCAATGCGCATGGCGTTTCGATTGCGGACGCATGCCCGTCTGGATACCCGCAAATCCCAGGCTGTTTTCATCCGAAAGTCCAACGACGCATACCTGCGCCACGGAGTGCAGTTGGAATGGCATCCCTCCGGGGAGAAAGCTTCCCTGGTAACCTATGTGAATGGGTACCGCCAAGGTTACTCATTCCTCTGGTACGACAATGGAAAGCTGAAATCCCTGGAGCACTATACGGACGGGATCCGGGACAGCCAGTCCAAATATTGGGACGAGAACGGAAACCTGATCGCCTGCTTCATGGGGGACGCTGAGGACTGCCTCCGGCCCTCCATTTTTCCGCCCGCCGCCTTGCCCGGGGAAATGTCTTTCGCCAGGAGCCGTTCCACCTTGGAGAGAAGGTCCGGACCCGAAAAGGGTTTGGACAGATAAGAATCCAATGCCGACTGCAATTCCATTCGCAACGCCGGATCGGCTGGGACCGTGGACAGGTAGAGCACCCTCAGGCCAGGGCGAAGGACCTGGAGATGTCGCGACAGCTCCACGCCGCTGATGTCGATCCCCACCACAACCTCGGCGAGCAACAGATGCAAGGGCAGGGACAGGCTTTCGCTCAGCAAGAAGGCGCCATATCCGTCCTCGCATCCGAAGACGCGATACCCTTCCCGGATGAGGGTCCGGCTCACGAACTCCCTGAGAGCCGTGTCACGTTCCACCAGCAGGATGTTCCCCTTGCCCCGAATTTTCGATTTCTCGCCCATTTGCCCTCCTGTCGCGGATGCCGCCATCCATGGGCAGGAAAATACCTCGTCCTAAGGCATGGTCCGGTGACGAATGGGTATCCCGGGGATTGCGGGGGCGTTTCTGCGATATTCCCACCGGAGGCGGCACTTGACCCCAATTCCTCCAGACCCGTTTTCGTTTGGCCACGACGAAACGCTCCCCGAAACCATACCGAAACATCCGCAGAGTACATTCTTGCGTGTTCTTCGGAGGATCTGCATGGATTCAGCGGTGGAAAATACCTCTCCGGGGCAAGACCGTTATATCGATCGCGATTTTTCCTGGCTCGCCTTCAATCGCCGCGTTCTGGCGGAAGCGCGGAGCGCCGAGAATCCGTTGCTCGAGCGCCTCAAGTTCCTTTCCATCGTCGCCAGCAACCTGGACGAATTCTTTGAGGTCCGCCTGGCGGGGCTGCTGCAGAAGGTCGAATCCTACGTGCCGGTGGATGGTATCGCGGATCTGGATTGCCGGGAAAAGCTTACCGGCCTTCTCCGCATCGTACATGCGATGGTGGCGCAGCAATACCGTTGCTGGAACGACGAATTAATACCCAAACTCGGCGCCAAGGGAATTCACGTATTGGGGCTCCAGGATCTGGGACCGCACGAGATCGAACAGCTTGGACACCGGTTCCGCAAAGAGATCTACCCCCTGCTCACGCCCATCAAGGTGGATCCCGCCCACCCCTTTCCCTGGGTGCTCAACAAGGCCTTGTGCCTGGGAGCCTGGCTTGAGGACGATCGCCCTGGGCATCGCGGCGGACTTGGGGTGGTGGCGATTCCCCGCTGCCTGCCGCGCGTGCTTTCCCTTTCCGGAAAGGACAAGGGCCACCGCTTCGTTTTCCTTTATGACGTGATTAAGCTTTTCATGGAGGATTTGTTCCGCGGCTATCGGATCAGCGGCCTGGCCAGCTTCCGCGTGCCGCGCAACAGCAACCTCTATATGACCGAAGACGCCAGCAACCTGCTGGATTCCGTGGAGGCGGTCGTGCACAACCGTCGCAAAGGAAACGTGGTGCGCCTAGAGATTGACGAGGACACTCCCGCGCGTATCCGCAAGGCGCTGATGGAGAATTTCGGTCTCGAACCCCAACTCGTCTTCAGCGTGCCGGGTCCGGTTAACCTCAACCGCCTGATGGGCCTATACCAGCTGGCCCCCATGGAGGAATTGAAATTCCCTCCTCATTCCCCCCATTCCCTCACGCATGCGGGCGAGCCGCAAGACATGTTCGCGCGCCTGCGGGAACGGGATCTGCTCCTGCACCATCCCTACGACTCGTTCGATCCCGTGATCGATTTCATCCGCGGAGCCGCGCGGGATCCGGAGGTGCTCTGCATCAAGCAGACCCTGTACCGCACCAGCGCCGAATCGCCCGTGATGTACGCTTTGCTGGAGGCGGCCGAGCTCGGCAAGGAAGTGACGGCCGTGGTCGAACTGCAGGCCCGCTTCGACGAAAAATCGAACATCAATTGGGCCCGCCAGTTACAGGACAGCGGTGGCACGGTCGTATACGGTCTAGTCGGCCTTAAGACCCATTGCAAGCTTTCCCTGGTGCTCCGCAGCGAAGCCGGCGGCGGCGGCCTGGACGACCGGATTCGCCGATATGCCCACGTGGGCACGGGCAACTACCATCCCGAAACCGCCAAACATTATACGGACCTGAGCTTGCTCACCGCGGATCCTGAAATCACGGAAAGCATCTCCGGCGTCTTCAACTACCTCACCTCCCACTCCAAGAACCCGCAGTTCCCGAACCTGCTGGTGGGCCCGGTGAATTTACTGGCGGAAACCCTCCGCCTGATCCGCGCCGAAGAGAGCAGCGCCCGGGAGGGAAGGCCCTCGGGCATTTGGGCCAAGATGAACGCCCTAATCGACCCAGACGTGATCGACGCCTTGTACCAGGCTTCCGGCGCGGGCGTTCAAATCCGACTGATGGTGCGCGGCATCTGTTCCTTGCGCCCGGGTATCAAGGGCCTGAGCGAGAACAGGCGGAAACCCTATCGTGTACATGGGCAGCGGAGACTGGATGACGCGCAACCTGCGGGAACGCGTCGAGGTGCTGGTGCCCGTTTCGGATCCGGACTTGCGGGCCCGCCTGGAGCGGATTCTGGGTGTCTATTGGGCGGACAACTCGAATTCGCATCTTATGTCCCCCGGCGGTGGCTATACGCGCGCCAAGCCCAAGGCCGGGGAGGGGCGCTTCGAGGCCCAGGCATTCCTGTTGGAGTATCCCGAGGGCCGGGCAGGATCCGGACCCGACCTCCCGCTTCGAGGCGCGGATTTTCCTGGAGCCCGGCCCGACCTCGTATTCCCCCCCGGAGAACTCCCTGCCGGTCCGGAACCGGAATCCTCCCTGGCTTCGGCAACCTGAACCCGGCTTTTCCGTTCCGGCCCCGGACCCGCGAAAGCCGCGCGCGGGTCCGTGGAAGCGTATATTACACCACATGAAAATACTCCTCGTCCGCCACGGATCAGCGGGCTCGGCCAACCCCAAGGCCTGGCCCGACGATGATTTACGGCCGCTCACCGCCAAGGGCCGCAAGCAATTCGGCAAAGCCGCCCGGGGTCTGCGCGCCCTGGGCCTCAAACCCATGCGCATCCTCACCAGCCCGGCCGAACGCACGCGCCAGACTGCCGAGCTGCTGGCCGAAGCATTAAAGCTTAAAACGGCATCGATGCTCGAAGCTCCGGAACTCCACCACGGGGTCCCTCCGGAAAAGGCCCTGGCCAGACTGGCGCGCATGCGGCTCCCCGCTTCCATCGCTCTGGTGGGCCACCAACCCTGGCTGGGAGAATTCCTTTCCCTCCTCATCGCCGGGGACGAAAGGGCGCAAATCGGATTGGACAAGGGCGGTGCCTGCCTGGTGGAAGCAGAAGCCCTGGGAAAGGGAAAGGGCGGACTGGTATGGCTCCTGACCCAAGAACAACTCGCCTCGCTGGCATGAACCTCCGCCAAATCGGCGGGTTTTTTGTTACAATGGAAGCATGTTGATCCGCATCGTGGACATAGGCAGCAACTCCATCAAAGCCTCCGTCTACGATGTGCAGAACCAGGACCATAAGCTGGCCGACAAGGCCAAGCTGTCTTTCTCCTTGGGCGAGGAGGTCTTCTCGACCGGATCCGTTTCCGATTCCGCCCAGGACAAGGTCGCCCATTTCATCCAAGGGCTTCCGGCCGCAGTCAACGGCGACAAGGTCCACTTCACCTTCGTACTCGCCACTTCGGCGGTACGCTCGGCCAAGAACCGGGAAGCCTTCGCCCGCAAGATCCAGCAGAAGACCGGGCTCGCGATGCGCATCCTGACAGGCGAAGAGGAGTCCTTCCTCATCCACATGGGCATCTCTACCAAGGCGAATATCGGTCCCCAGGAAATCATCAAGACCATCGACATCGGCGGCGGCAGCGCCGAGATCAGCTGGAGCCGCGGCTACGAATACCTCCACGGGCACAGTTACGATCTGGGGGCCATCCGCCTGAGCCAACGCTTCCTCAAGGGAAAGACCTTTTCCAGGGAGGCGTTTGAG
>JALYSE010000012.1 GCA_030854955.1 Fibrobacterota bacterium
GTCTAGAGTACTTACATCATCTATATAAGGATGCGCCCATATTGGGTAGCCTAATCGATCCGCTCTCAAATATTCGTGACGGGGATCTTTTTAACATAGAATGGGAAGCCCTTTCACCGCTGCTTCGAACAGCCCTGAATCGCGAAGTGGAGCATGAGACAACGGAAATTTGTTTTTCTGCTCAAGGTCTTTGCAAAACAAGCGAAATTTTAAGCTTTAAGTACAACCTAATACTCACAAACGTTCCATTTCGCCAATCCGAAGATCTTTCAAGCGAATTTGTCGCTTTTGCCAAAAAAGAATATCCACTCTCAAAAGCTGACATCGCAACAGTTTTTCACCAACGCCTGCTAAATCTATTACCAGATAATGGTTCTCTTGCCTTAGTCATGCCACAAGGATTTTTATACAAGGACTATTATTCGAAATACAGAAAAAAAGTATTTGCAGAAAAATCCTTTCCACTGATAATTCGGTTAGGGGCCCGCGCTTTTCGTGAAATCACAGGTGAAGAAGTTAAGGTGACTCTTTCAATTGTAAACAATAGTGCCCCTACCAATACTTCAATTCTTAGTCAATTAGACTTTTCATCGGCCAGTTTGGAAGAAAAAATTGTTGGATTGAAGCAGGGAATACTTGAGTCGACGCCCCAAGCTAAATCTTTAATGAGTACAAAGAACATTGTTCAATTCGGAACTGCAATTAATAGATCGCCTCTTCTAGAAGAATTCGCGACATTTTCAAATGGAATCCAAACCGGTGACTACCCAAGGTTCGGAAGGTATTTTTGGGAAATTTTTCTCCTGAACGAAGATTGGGGGCTCCAACTCTCTACTGTTAAGGAAACCATTCCCTTTGGAGGTCGGCAGCGGTGCTTATTCTTAGGAAAGGGAGATTTGTTTCGATTTGTTGAGGAAAAAGTTGGGGAAGGCAAGGCCGGCTCTTGGTTAAGGGGCCTTTCGCTTCATGATAAAAAGGGGATTGCAATTAGTGCCATGGGCACTCTAAAGGCAACGCTTTTCACGGGGGAAATTTTTGACGACAACACTATTGTAATAATTCCAAAAATTGAATCTCACCTTTCAGCTATATGGGAGTTTTGTTCGAGTAATAACTACAACACCTCGGTAAGAAAAATCGATCAGTCAAACAAAGTTCGGGGAGCGTTACTTAGGGTGCCATTCAATGTTGGGGATGCCTTCGGTGTACGGGAAATCCCTCCTCGTGAAAGTTCTGATCCTACCCAGTGGTTGTTTGGTGGAATTGCCAGCCGATCAAGCCATGTTCTTCACACACTTATCCCCAGGCTACTAGGGTTTCGTTGGCCAGCCGAGAGCTTTCCAAAGAAAGTTGGGATTGTTATTTCGGATGCAAATCAAGATCAATTGAACCGATTGGATTCACATATCGACACAGATGGAATTGTCCCATTTGATTCATTAAAAGGCGAGCCTGGCATTGTAGACAGAGTTCGTAACATGCTACAGGTTTATTTTGGGGGCAGTTGGATCTCCAATGATGAAGTTGAACTATTAAACGCTATGAATGCAAAATCAGAAAATTTAGAAGCGTGGCTTCGTGATGAGTTTTTCGAACAACATTGCAAACTGTTCAAACACCATCCCTTCATCTGGCATATCTGGGACGGCCGCCGCGACGGCTTTCATGCGCTTGTCAACTATCACAAACTTGCTGCGCCTGAGGGCCAGGGGCGTCGTACCTTAGAGAGCGTCATTTACGGCTATTTGGGCGATTGGATCACACGCCAGCAGCAAGCGGTAAAAGGCGGCGAAGATGGTGCTGAGGCGCGTCTAATAGCCGCGCAGAATTTAAAGAAACGCCTAGAGCAGATTTTGCAAGGAAATCCACCGTTCGACTTATTTATACGCTGGAAGCCGCTGAAGCAACAACCCATAGGTTGGGATCCTGATATTAAAGATGGTGTAAGTCTCAATGTCCGTCCCTTCATGGCAGAGGATCTCGAAAACGGACGTTCTGGAGCAGGGGTCCTTCGGTGGAAGCCAAACATCAATTGTGACGCTGACAAAGGTCGGGAGCCGGCGCGGACTAAAGAGGAGTTTCCTTGGTTTTGGGATGGGGAGGCGTTTACGGGGGTGCGGGTGAATGATAGGCATCCGACTCTGGAAGAGAGGCGGGGGGCGCGATGAATACGCTTGGCCAAATCCTGGAAGCGGCCCGTATCGGTGAGTCCACTGATTGGGAGTTCAAGTCGGCCAAAGGCGGATTTCCTGGATCGTTCTGGGACACTTATAGCGCCATGGCCAACTCCGAGGGTGGCCGGGTGGTTTTGGGCGTGCGCGAGCGGGATGGAAAGTCCGAGGTGGAAGGGCTTTCCGCGGATCAGATCGATAAGTTTCAAAAAGTCCTTTGGGATGGATTGAATGACCGGGGCCGGGTGAATCTCAATTTGCTGGAGTCCCGCCATGTGCAGGGGGTTCGTTTTGGCGAGTTGCAGCTTCTCGTCGTCGAAATTCCCCGCGCGACCCGTTTGCAGCGTCCGATCTACAAGGGCGGTAATCCCCTCGGCAACACCTTACGCCGTCGGCATGAGGGCGACTACCATTGCACCGATGCCGAAGTCCGGCGCATGTTTTCCGACGCCGATGACGTGCCCAGGGACTATCGCATCCTAAACGGCTTCGGCTTGTCCGATCTGGATGAACCGACCCTGGCCCAGTATCGCCAACTGTTGCAGGTGGCCAAGGTGAATCACCCTTGGGCCGGGTTACCCGACAAGGATCTGTTGGAGAAGCTGGGCGGATGGCGGCGCGATAGGGTAACCGGAGAAGAAGGCTTGACCCTCGCCGGACTCCTGATGTTCGGAAAGGACCAGGCGATCCGCGATCCCGATGCGGCCCCGGCCTACTTCGTGGACTACCGCGAAAAATTGAATCCGGATATCCGCTGGACCGATAGAATTTATCCCGATGGTACCTGGGAGGCGAACCTCTTCCAATTCTTCCACAGGGTGATTCCGAAATTATTCAACGGTCTGCCCACTCCGTTTCAACTCGTGGGTTCGGTTCGGCGTGACTATACGCCCGCCCATGAATCGTTGCGGGAAGCTTTCGTGAATGCGCTCATCCATGCCGACTACGCCGCTCCGGGAGCAGTGGTGGTGGAGCGCTATCCGGATCGCATCCTCTTCCACAATCCCGGGACGCTATTGATTTCGGAAGAGCAGTATCGCGCCGGCGGCGTCAGCGAATGCCGCAATCGCGCGTTACAGCAGATGTTCCTCTTTATCGGCGGCGGGGAAAAAGCCGGTTCGGGGGTGGACAAGATCAATGCCGGTTGGCGCTTGAACCATTGGCGTCCGCCTTCCTTGATCACCCAGGTGGAACCCGATCGCGTGACCTTGCTCCTGCCCATGCTCAGCCTCATTCCCCAGGAAATCCTGAGCCAATTGCGGGGATACTTCGGGGCACAAGTGGATTCGCTGCCTCCGGAAGAGCTGCAAGCGCTGGCCACGGCCCAGATTGAAGGCGCGGTTTCTCACAGCCGTTTGCGCGAACTGCTGACCCATCATCCAGTCGACATCAGCCGCATGCTCCAGCGGCTTTGCGAACAAGGGTTCCTGATTTCGGACAATCGCAGGCGCTGGTCCACCTACAGGTTGTCCAAATCCGTAGGGCCACCCTCCCTTTTTGATGGCGAAAATCAGAACTCCATACCTTTGGCGGGGAACTCCATACCTTTGGCGGGGAACTCCATACCTTTGGCGGGGAACTCCATACCTTTGGCCGAAATCAATGAAAATTTGCGGACTATTGCGGCCCCCTTGTCGGTGCGCTCCAAGGCACCCCAAGAAACCATTAGGAAAACCATTTTAGAACTTTGTGCCGGCCGGTTCCTGTCCGGCGAGCAGTTGGCCGATTTACTGAATCGGAATCCGGTCAAGCTTCGCCATTCCTTCCTGACACCCATGGTAAAAGAGGGTGCCCTGAAACTACGGTTTCCGGAAACGGCGAATCACCCCGATCAGGGCTACACGGCTTCGGATCCTTTATGAAAATCCAACACGCACGCTTCCCCAAATTATTTGGGGTTTTGTGTCGGCTAGATTTTAACTGGAATTTGCTCGAATTCCTCAGATTTGGGCCTAAATTCTGCGCGAAAGGTACGTGTTAAAAATGGGCGAAATAAATTCAAATTCAATAGGTTCCAATGTCAAAAGCCTTGAATTTTACATAATTAGGCCAAACGTCCGTATAACATATTTCCTCAAATATTTTGAGGAAATATGTTAAAGAAAAACCCCCATCCGAGTGAGGTGCTCTTCGCCGTTGCAGAGGGTCAGCAGGGATACTTCACCACCGCCCAAGCCCGGGAGGCGGGATACCAGGACAGCACCCATCCTTATCATGTGCGGACCGGGCGATGGATCCGGGAGTGGCGCGGCATCTATCGCCTGGCGCAATTTCCATATCAGGCAGAAAGCCAATGGGTGCTCTGGTCCCTATGGTCGCGCGATCGCCGGGAAAAGGTGCAGGGCGTATATTCGCATAAAACCGCATTGACGATGTATGACTTGACCGACGAAATGCCGGCCAAGATCCATCTTACCGTTCCGGAAACCTTTCGCCGTAGTGCTGTGGCTCCGAAGGTGCTGGTCTTGCATCGCGGATCCATTCCCAAATCGGATCGGGTGGCGCGGCAAGGTTACCTAGTAACGCGTCCGTTACGCACCCTATTTGATGTGTTGCGCGAAGGCACGATATCTGAACAGGAATTGATCCAGGCCGGCAAGGACGCGGTCAAACAGGGGTTGATCACCCTTATGGAATTGAAAAAGCGGAAAGCGGATCCGCAGCAGAATCGCTTTTTGAAAAGCCTGGCGAAAAACTGATATGGAAAATCAGGTTACCGAATACAAAAGCCTCCGTAAAACCGAATCCAAGGATGGTCTTAGGGATATGGCAAAGACCTGCGTGTGCCTTGCCAATGCCCAAGGCGGCTTGTTGGTTATTGGCATTGAAGATCAGGAAAGGGAGCCACCTGCCGGGCAATTAATCTCCCAGGAACAGGCGCACCACATTCTGGAAGCGCTGCGCGGCAATGCGGATCGGGTCGCCGTGGTAAACCCGCTTATAAAGGACCACCCTAATGGCGCGCAAAGCCTTGAATTGACCGTACTGCCGTCGTTGAATACGGTTGCGACTACTTCCGATGGCCGCATCTATATCCGGGTCGCGGATAAGTGCCTTCCCGCCAACAGTGAGGATTTGACTCGCCTGGTGTCGGAGAAAAACGCCTTTCAATGGGAGTTGGTGACTCCGGGGAATGTGCCCCTAAAGGATTTGCCCGGTCCGGGCGTTCAAATGCTAGTGGATAAGCTTCGGGCTTCTTCTAAGGTCAGCGAATTCATCAAGGGCCAGGCCCAAGAAGAAATCCTCGAGTATTTCCGGTTGGTGAATCAGGGTTTGGTCACCCATTTGGGGTTACTCTGGTTGGGAGCTCCGGGCCAACGCGCTCATATCACCTATCCACTGACCTTGCAGTACCTGGTTTATGATGATCGGGGCGCCAAGATTCGCAAAGCGGAATGGCGGTTCCTGGAACGGGATCCCATGGACATGATTCTGGATGTCGAGCGGGAGGCCGTTGAGCTGAAGTATTCCGAGGAAATATCGCAAGGCATGTTCCGAAAGCAGATTCCCCATTTCGCTCCAGCGGTGGTTCGGGAACTTTTAGTGAACGCTGTCGCCCATCGCGCCTACACCATTTCGGGCGATATCTTTTTGGAAGTCCACCCCGACAGGTTCGAGATCAGCAATCCTGGCGGCCTTCCGTTGGGCATCACCGAAAGTAATATTCTGCACCAGCGGCATCGCCGCAACCCTCACCTAATTACCCTGCTCACCGCTTTGGGATTGATGGAGGGTGAAGGGTCTGGGTACGATCTCATTTATCAGAGCTTGGCGCGGGATGCGAAGCCATTTCCGGAAATCCATTCGGACTTCAATCGGACAACGGTCATTCTCGAATCCCGGATCCTGGACCCGGAAGCCATCCGGCTGTGCGAATACCTCGATAGCCACTACCAATTGAACCAGCGTGAAATCCTGGTGTGTGGGCTTTTGGCCCGCGAAAAAAAAATGTTGTCGCTTGATCTCGCGAAGGCGTTGCAATTGGAAAAAGAAGAACGCCTGCGCTCTTACGTTGGCAGGCTTCTGGATCGCTCTATTCTGGTTGCTAGGGGTATCAAGAAAGGCACGGAGTACCTCCTTAATCCGCTTCTCTATGGAGCCGCGAAAATCAATTTGAAAGCCAGCTTGAAAACCATGGAGCCGGCAGCCCTTAAAGCATTGATCCAGGAGGATCTGAAAATGCATCCGGGTAGCCGGATTTCCGAAATCAATTTCCGGATACCGGATTTGGACCGCAAGGACATCCGTAAAGCGATTTACAGTTTGAAAAGTGATGGTGTTTTGGTCGCGACAGGCCCCGATCGAAGCCGGGTATATCGATTGGCAAAAAAGAAGTAAACCGGAAGTAAACGTGGAAATTCGTCTCACATCACCCTTAAAAAACGCCCCATTCGATGGGTATGAAAAGCGGACCTATTATATAGAAGGGCCAAATTCAGTCAAATTATGGCTTTTTGATGTGAAATGGCTGATTTCATCGCGATTGGCAAAAAAGAAGTAAACCGGAAGTAAATGGCATGAAAACCGATGCATAGCACCCTTTTAGAAGCCCTCGCCGCCAACCTGGCCGCGCAAGGCAAGTCCCACCCCAACCACGAAAGCCCCCCTTCCGTGGTCCTGTGGCTCGATGAGGACGGCCAATGGGAACCGCTGCTGCCCCTGCTCCGAGCGCGCATGCCCGGCCTGTTCACCTTCGGTCCCTACGTTCCCGAGACGCGCCAAGGGCCGGCCATCTGGCTCCGCTGCGTGCTGGAACGGACCTTGGAGGGCATCACCTGGCCCAAGGCGAGCGTCCCCATTTTCTACCTGCCCCGCATCAAGCGCCAGGATTTGCGTGGCGTCGAAACCTCGCCGGCCGAACTGCTGCCTCTGGTCGAATTGCAATATCGCGGCCTCACCTGGACCCAGCGCAACGGCAAAGACTGGACAATCGAGGCCTTTCTGATGGGGCAGGATCTGAATCTGTCCCTGGACAAGCAGACGCGCCAGGCCCTGCGCGACTACCTGGCCAACCTGGCCGTGTACCCGTTGAATGCCTTGCGGGGCAAAACGATCACCGTGACCGATCTGGATCGCTTCATGCTGGAAGATGCGCCGCGCGCGGTACTGCAATGGCTGAACGATCCCAAAGGCGCCAAGGCGGAGTGGGACGCGAACCGGTGGAAGGCCTTTTGCAGCCGGTGCGCGAATGAGTTGGGCTTTTCGCCCGAGAAGGAAGGCGAGCGCATCGCGGCGGAGCGCTTGGGGTTGCGCCAAGGACCGTGGGCCCCTATCTGGGAGCGGTTCACGGAAACGCCGGCCCTGTATCCTGGCATCCCCGCTCAACTGGAGCGCGCGCAACCCGCCAGCTTCGATCATTTTGAAGACCATTCCGCTTGGCCGGATTTCAATGCCATTCAAGAAGACATGCTTCGCGAAGGCTTGGCTGGCTTGCCCAAGCGGCATGCCCAAGAGCTGGACGAGACGTTCGCATCCTTGGCAAAGGCCCACCTGCCCCGTCGTAAGTGGGTATGGGCCAGCCTGGGGCGTTCGTCATTGGTGTTCGCGCTGGAACATCTTGTGGCCATGCGGACGGAGATTTCGAAAGGATTGCCGGGAGGCGCGTCCAAGGATCTGGCCCTGGCCTATTTCGAATCCGGATATCGGGTCGATGCCGCGGCGGTGGAGGGCGCCGCCTGCGTGCAGACCGAAGCGGACACGCGGGCGGTGCATGCGGCTCTGAAGGTGCTTTATGTCCCATGGCTCGAAGCCCAGACCCTGCGGTTTCAGCAGCATATCCTTTCCGAAAAAGCCGTGACGCATCTTGCGCCACTCCAAGCCAAGGTCGAAGCCGCGCCCGGACAGGCGCTGTTGTTCGTGGACGGCTTGCGCATGGATCTGGCGCAACGGGCGGCCGTGCTGGCCGAGGGTCGGGGTTGGGATGTGCAACGCAAATTCCGTATGAGCCCGTTTCCCACCGTGACCGGAACGGCCAAGGCCAATGTGCTTCCCGGCGCGGATCAGCTTGTGGGCGACAAAGCCGAACCGGATTTCTGTCCGGTGCAGAAAGAGTCCGGGCAAAAACCTTCCGGGCAAAAGGCCACCACGGAACGCTTGTGCAAATGGATGACCGAGGCCGGCTATCAGGTGTTCAGTCGCGAAGAAGTGCAAGCGCCGGAAACGGCCAAATCGAAGGGCTACCTGGAATGCGGCAACCTGGATCATGACGGGCATCATGTGGGCATGCGCCTGGTGTACCAATGCCAGCGCGAAGTGGAAGGCATCGTGACCTTGATCCAGAATCTGCTGGATGCCGGCTGGCGCAGCGTTCGCGTGGTCACGGACCATGGCTGGCTGCTGGTGCCGGACGCGCTGCCCAAGGCCGATCTTCCCAAGTTCCTGTCCGAAACCCGTTGGAGCCGATGTGCCTTGGTTAAGGATACGGGCGCTTGCGATCACCCGCGTCTGCCCTGGTATTGGAATCCGGCTGTGGACGTGGTGTACCCCAAGGGCATTCAAAGTTTCGCGGCGGGAAACCAATACTCCCATGGCGGAATCAGCCTGCAGGAATGCGTCATTCCCGATTTCACCTTTACGAACGGGGGAAATCCGGAAGCGGCGTCCCCGGTGATCGTGGAGGCGACCTGGCGGCGCTTGAGCATGCGCTTGCGGGTGGAAAAAGGCAGTGGTTGTTTCGCTGAGTTGCGGCAAAAGCTGGGCGATGCCGGTTCCGCGGCTTGTGAACGGAAGGCCGTGGACGAGGATGGAAAGGTGAATTTGATCGTGGAAAATGAAGATATGGAAGGCCTTTCGGTCTTCATAGTGATAACGGATGGTTCGGGTAAATTGCTTACGAAAGCGCAAACCGTAGTGGGAGGTTGATCATGACCATGGAACTGGATGCCCTGGATAGGTTGGCCGCGTCGGTGTTCGAGGGATACCTGGTCCGCAAGGATCTGGTCCGGAAATACAGCCGGCAATTCCCTATCCCGACCTATGTGGTGGAGTTCATGCTGGGCCGCTATTGCGCCTCCGTGGATGAGAAGGAAATCGAAGAAGGGTTGAAGATCGTCGAACGCCAGTTGCGCGAAAGAACGGTGCGGACGGGACAAGAGGAATTGTTCAAATCCCGCGCCAAGGAGCTGGGTTCGATCAAAATCATCGACATCATCCGCGCGCGCCTGGATCCCCGTAATGACCGCTACGTGGCCGAATTGCCCAGCTTGGGATTGAAGGACGTCCGCGTGGATGAGGGCTTGGTCAAGGCCCATGAACGGATGTTGACCGATGGATTCTACGGCGAATTGAGCATCAGCTACGATGGCCTTATCGCCCAGGAGAAAAGCGGACTGCCGTTTTCCGTGGACTCGCTCCGACCCATCCAGATGTCCAAGCAGGATACCCTGGAGGTTTTCCAGCGGGGACGCCGCAGCTTCAATGTGCAGGAATGGAAAAAACTGCTCCTGCGCTCCGTAGGTTTCGAACCGGAGGCCATGAACGAAAGGGCCCAATGGATGGGCCTGCTGCGGATGGTTCCCTTTGTGGAGCGGAATTACAATCTTGTGGAATTAGGTCCGCGCGGAACGGGAAAAAGCCACTTGTTCCAGCAGATATCGCCCTACTCGCATTTGATTTCGGGCGGAAAAGCCACGGTCGCGAAAATGTTCGTGAACAATGCCAGCGGCCAGCGCGGTCTGGTCTGCCTGTATGATGTCGTTTGTTTCGATGAGGTTTCCGGAATCAGTTTCGATAGCAAAGACGGCGTCAATATCATGAAGGGATATATGGCTTCGGGGGAGTTTTCGCGCGGCAAGGAAAGCATCCGCGCCGAAGGCGGAATTGTGATGGTCGGTAATCTGGACGTGGACTTGGATCAACAGCAGCGGGTAGGGCATCTACTCTCGCCCTTGCCTCCGGAAATGCGGGACGATACGGCTTTCATGGATCGCATCCATGCCTATGCCCCGGGCTGGGATTTTCCAAAACTCAATCCGAACACCCATTTCACGAATCACTTCGGGTTGGTCAGCGATTATCTGTCCGAATGTTGGACCAAGTTGCGGAATGGCAGCCGCCTTCCAACCCTACAGGGACGGATCAATTGGGGTGGCGCTCTCAGCGGTCGTGATATCGAAGCGGTTGGCAAGACGATAAGCGGATTTATTAAGCTTTTGTACCCGGACCCGGAGATGGAAATTCCCGACGCGGAACTGGAGCCGATCATCCGCTATGCCTTGGAGGGTCGCCGCCGGGTCAAGGAGCAGCAGAAAAAGGTTTATAAAACGGAGTTCCGTAATACCCACTTCAGCTATGTGTTGGGGACCGAAGGGATTGAGCAGTTCGTGCCGGTTCCGGAATTGCACAGTGAAGACGCAATCGATTCGGATCCGCTACCGCCGGGGCAAGTGTGGGCTATCAGCCCAGGAGGGCAGGAAACCGGGCCGTCGCTGTATCGCATTGAAATCACCACAGGTCCAGGGAGTGGCGTACGGATCCTGAACCACCCGGTGCCTCCGCTCTTTCGTGAAAGCGCGCGAGTAGGTGAGCAAAATCTCTATGTTCGCGCCAAGGAATTGGTGGGTGATCGCAATCCGCGTGGTCATGAGTTCACCATCCAAATGCGGGCCATGGATCGGGATTCTTCGGGAAACGGGTTGGGATTGGCCGTATTGATTTGCCTTTGCAGCGCGCAGTTGGAGCGTTCCATAAAGGGAGGGCTGATTATTGTAGGGGAGCTCAATTTGGGGGGATCTTTCGAATTGCTTTCCAATCCGGTTGCGATCGCGGAGTTGGCAGTGGAAAAAGGGGCCACAACGGTATTGATTCCAATCAGTGCCAGAAAGGGCCTTTTCGAACTACCAGACGAGCTCGCCACCAAGGTGAACATCGAATTTTATAAGGATGCGGTTGATGCTTTTGGCAAGGCGGTCATTGGGTAATGGGGCTGGCAATTGCAACAACCCTTTCAAAGGGCCAGGCGTGGGCGGCGACTTTGTCAATTTGACCGAATCACCCTGGAAATGCCAAATTTACTACCTTGCAAATCAATAGTCTATGTTATAATTTGCATGACATGATCCCCCGCCTGCTTCTCAATGAGGTCCAGGAATCCCTGGCCCACTTCCCCGTGGTCGGGCTATTGGGCGCGCGGCAGGTTGGGAAAACCACCGTGGCCAAGGCCATCGCCGCGCAAGCCGGGAATAGCCTTTACCTCGATCTGGAGAAGCCATCGGATCTGAACCGGATTTCGGATCCGGAACTTTTTCTGTCCGACCGGGCCGATAAGCTCGTTATCCTGGACGAGATCCATCGCGTGCCTGAACTCTTCGCGGTGCTGCGCGCCTTGGTGGACGAGAAGCGAAAGCCGGGACGCTTCTTGATCCTGGGTTCGGCATCACCGGATTTGCTCCGGCAATCCTCCGAAAGCCTTGCGGGCCGCATCCGCTACCTTGAGTTGAGTCCGCTTTCGCTGAGGGAGTTGAAGCAACCTTATGCACATTGGCGCAAACATTGGCTACAAGGCGGCTATCCCGACAGCTACCTGGCTAAAACGCTGAAACAATCGGTCCAATGGCGCAATGCCTTCATCCAAACCCATTTGGAGCGGGATATTCCGGGTTTCGGCATCCGGATTCCGGCCGCGCGCCTGCGCCGCTTTTGGTTGATGCTCGCGCATCTGCATGGGCAAACCTGGAACGCTAGCCAAATCGCCGCCAGTCTCCAGGTGACCGCACCTTCGGCAAACCATTATCTGGATATTCTTGAAGACACCTTCATGGTCCGGCGTCTGCAGCCTTTTCATTCCAACCTCAAGAAGCGATTGGTAAAGGCGCCCAAAATCTATCTGAGGGACAGTGGCATGCTGCATGCACTGCTCGGCTTGGATGACGCTGATGCTTTGCAAGGGCATCCCAGCGCAGGATTCTCCTGGGAAGGCTGGGCCTTGGAACAAGTTTTGAGCTGGGTGCCTTCATCTTGGCGGCCCAGCTTCTTCCGAACGGGAGCCGGGGCCGAAATCGACCTCATCCTGGAGCGTCCTGGAAGGGGCGGGCCCATCGCGGTTGAATTCAGGTATTCGATGAGCCCGCAAGTCAGCAGCGGTTTCTGGCAATCGCTTCAAGATGTCAAAGCGTCAAAGGCCTTTGTTGTAGCCCCGGTCAAGGAGGCGTATCCCTTGAAGGAAGGGGTGACGGTGTTGCCAGTTCATGCCCTTGAACCCATCCTTACCCATTAGTGCGAAAAGCCTCGGCCTTCAGGCCGGGGAGGATCTCCAGGTATGGAAACGCGGCGCTCCAGAAAATCATGGGATAACCGGAATCGTTTAGGTCCGGATCACGTACGTATGCTATATCATTTTGCTTGCCCATACCGGAAATGTATCAAGGGGCTTGCCGTTTCGGACCCTGTTCCTGCTGCCCAAATCAGACAGCTTGGCTCAGAAATCGGACCCTCACGCCCTTACGAAAGCTTCATAGTTGGGGGCGGTGTGGTGGGGCCGGATGGGGTGGCTTTGAGGGTATAACGCATCCTTCGGTTCATTTTTAGCTTGAAAACCCACTCTTTTTCGTCTATTATGCATTTAGGCTGCGGATTGGACGATAGGGGTCTTCATGTATCTTCCCAGAACACTTGAGCCCGCATTAATGAAAATCAGCCGGCAGTTTCCGGTCTTGCTGGTAACGGGCCCCCGTCAGGTTGGCAAAACGACTTTCCTCCGGCATCTTAGCCGCAGTGAAAGGACGTATGTTACCCTGGATGATCCTTTGGTGCTGAGCCTCGCCAAAGAGGATCCGCCGCTTTTTTTCCAACGGTTTCCGCCTCCCATCTTGATCGATGAAATCCAATATGCACCCGAACTGTTACCCTATATCAAAATCGATGTCGACACTAAACGGAAGCCCGGTTCCTTTTGGCTCACCGGCTCACAACAATTTCATTTGATGAAGGGCGTGTCCGAATCACTGGCCGGCCGGGTCGGCATCGTCCAGTTGCTTGGCTTGTCCCGGCGGGAAATATTGGGCCAAAGCGAAGAAAGCAAGCCTTGGCTACCCTCGAAATCCGAAATCAGTGCCAGACTCCAAACCGGCGGAATACTTTCTTTGAAACCATTGTTCCAATTGATTTGGAGGGGTAGCTTCCCCGCGATGGTTCTGAATGAGGACATGGATAGGGATTTGTTTTTCGGATCCTACGTGCAGACCTATTTACAACGCGATGTCCGGGATTTGGCCCGAGTGGGCGATGAGATGGCCTTCCTGCGATTCATGCGCGCCGCGGCTGCCAGGACCGGACAGATGTTGAACCTTTCGGAATTGGCGAAGGATGCCGGCGTCTCACCCAATACGGCGAAAAATTGGCTATCCATCCTGGAGGCTTCCGGGATAGTCTATATACTGGAACCCTACCATACCAACGTGACCAAGCGCTTGATCAAGACGCCGAAGCTTTATTTTCTGGATACCGGCCTTTGCGCTTTCCTGACGGAGTGGTCCAGTCCGGAGACCCTGGAGGCGGGGGCAATGTCCGGGCACATCCTGGAAACGTGGATCCTTTCCGAACTTTTGAAAGGCTATTGGCATACCGGGAAGCGGGCGCCATTTTTTTATTACCGGGACAAGGATCAGAAAGAAATTGATTTGCTCTTGGTTCAGAATGGAACGCTTTACCCATTTGAATTCAAGAAATCCGCTTCGCCGAAAAAGGACGACATTCGCCATTTCCAGGCGCTGGAAAACCTAGGTATGCCGATAGGGCCGGGGGGAGTGGTTTGTTTGGCGGAGCAGTCGCTTCCGCTGCACGAAGCCGCCTTTTCCATTCCGATCAGTGCGATGTAATGTTACACGCCCGTATTTATTTACCGAGAGTTGGTTGCGGGAATAGCACGTTCATCCGGGCCTCCCTCGCGATTCACATCAACCCCCGCCATGCGTACTCACGGAGGACGGCCACAAGCTGTTCCACTCCCGCCCGGGTCCGATAGGTTTCCAGTCTCTCCTTCACGAACTTCACTTGCCTCCGCGCGCCTGTCAGGTGCGCTTTGAAGGCCTTCTCGTCCAGTCCGTTCGGCCCCAGCATATCGCAAAAGGGCGGAGCCACGGATTCCCGCACCGCATCGGCCTGCTTGCGCAAGAGCGTCAGCTCCCTGCGCAGGCGCTTCGCGAAGCCTTGCACGGTCTTTATCGGTGCCTGGGAAAGGTAGGGCCCTACGGCGTCCAGGGGGTTTTGCGCCATGATGTCCAATAGGTCCGCCAGCTTGCGCTCCCCATAGGCAGCCGTCACCTTTTGCATCCAGGCGGTCTTCTCCCGCCTGCGGCCTTCATCCGCTTCTTTATCGGGGTGTAGCGCGCGCGCCAAAAGGAGATAGAGCGCCCGGATGTCTCCGGCCAAGGCCTGCTCCGCGTTGCCCGTCGCCGCTTTAGGAGCCCCCTTTCCGGTCTTGCGTCGACGCCTGGGCGCGTCCTCATCGGTCGGGCCGTCCCACCTGCCGTCTTCGTTCGAGTGGGCCTCCGCATCCCTCCGCGCCGATCCGGAATCCCGCTCCGGGCCGGATGCGCTCCCGGCGCCCCCCTTGAACATCTCCTCGATCTGGACTCGGAACCGATCGCTCATTTCGTCGTACTTCCGTTCCTCTTCCTCCGTCATCATGACCTGGCCGAGCAAGGTAATCCGCTCCGTCTCCAGGTCCACGCCGAACTCTTCCTCCAGTTCATCGGCCAGCTCCAACAAGGCGTCTTTGAGCCGCTTGCGGTTCCGCCCTTTAAGCCAGGGCATCTTCAAAGCGGCGCCGAGAACGCGCAGGTTCTCGACGCGTGTGGCCACGTATTGGTCCTGAATGGGCTTCAATTCCTTTTCAAACCGGCGGAACAGATCTTGGACGTGGTCTTCCTGTCGAAGAATAAGCGTGCGCGCCTCGGCGATATCGCGCATGAGCTTGGCGAGGTTGCGCAAGGTCTTGGAGTGGGCGGCTTCGGCCGGAACCTCTTCGCCGAAGAGGGAGAGGGCGATCGCATCGGTGGCAGGGGCGGGGGCGGGGGTATAGGTAGGCATCGGGGAAAAATATGAATTTCTAGGTCCTCCCTAAGGCGAGGGAGCCCAATTTGTAGAAGTGTTACTGAGGAAAATATGAAAACTACTTTGAGCGTCATCGCCTCCCTCCAAAGCGGCATCTACGCCACCCCGGAAAGGGCTGGGGAGGCTTTATGCCTTCAGGCGAGGCATTTAAACAGTCATAGTGTTCATTCTATGAATCACAACCTTGATGGGGATTTCTGATGCCCCCGGACGCCTCCGCAACCCGACGCGGCTCCAAATCATTGAAATGGCCAAAGTCTGCCGGATGGAAAAAGTGAGGCGTCCCTATCTGGAAATGGAGGCAGCCATGACTTCTGCGACATGATAGCCGGGGTTTCGCAATTGGCCATCGCGCCGGCGCAATCCCGCCTCGTCCCCGGCCGAAAAGATCGAAATCCTTCACCCTTTTGAATTTTCACACCCTTTACCTTTCAGATCGATTCTTTTTCCAAATCCATCAGGTGCAAATCCAACGCCCTACCCGACATCCGGATCTCTACGAACGACAGGACCAGGGAAGCCAGCAGACACACCATGCTGGCCCCGAACACCGCTTCTCCCGCCTTCTGGTATCCGCGGAAAATCAGAAACATGCAACTGGTGCATAGGATCAAACCGAGCACGCCGAAGGATTGCATGTCCCGGATCAGGCGGATCCGCGTGCGCAGGTATTCGATTTCCCGGATGTAGTTCAGCTTGGGCGATTCGGAATGGGATTGGTGCAATCGCCGGATTACCGTCGCCAGGCCCAAGAATCGGTTGGTATAGGCCAGCATAAGCAGGGATATCGCGGGAAACAACAGGGCGGGGGTGGTAATGTCGATGCGCATGCTCCCAGATGTAACAAAGTCTCGCGGTGATTTCCTAGTTTTCCCGATGATCCCGTCAAACCCCACCAACGAGATATTCATGATCGACGATATTCCGCATTCCCAGGCCCTCCGCACCAAAGTCGAAGAGGCTTTGCGGTTCTTCGTTAAAAACCTGCCCATCCGCAAGGCGGAGAATCCCGCCGAGGGCGAAGCCTTCCTCGAGATCCCGGGCCACGGCCCCAAAGGCGAAGCAATCGAGTTCTTCGAGAAGGATTCGCGGGTGGAACTCGAGTTCGGGTTCAGCGCGGAGTCTTTCAACTTTTCCGGGGATTGGGGCGAAGAGGACGGCGATGACATCGATGCGGCCGGGGAATCCATGGACTTGGACGAAGCGGCCGCGGAGGCGGAAGAGGATATCAAGGAAGAATTGGAAGCCTTGGTGAATACCACCTTGGACATCATCGAGGAGAGTCTGTTCTCGGCCAAGTACAAAACGCTTTTCATCGAAATGGGCGGTCTGTTTCCCGCCGAGGAGTTCGCGGCCATGAAGGGATTCAAGGATTTCGAAAGCGTTTCCTGGAACGGCACGTACAACACGAAAGCCGCAGAATAACGCCCCAAAAGGCTACCTGCCCGATAAAACCTAGGCCGTCCACCCTACAACAGTTCGTTCCACGGATGGCTGCGCAGCGCCTCCACCAGCTCGTTCACCCCTTGGCTGGTCTTGTACATGTCCCGCCGCTGCTTCATGAATTTCAACTGCTTGGAAACCTCCGCAACATAACGCGAAAAGGCGGTTTCGTTCACCTTGGCGCCTCGGATGAATTTCGCCAGGAAGGGGTCGAGCTTCCAATCCGGATCGGCCATGCGCGCGCGCAAGGTATCCAGCTCCCGCCGCAGGCGCTTGGCGAACCCCTGCACGGTCTTGAGGGGAGCCTGGGAAAGGTAAGGACCCACGGCGTCTAGGGGATTGGAGGCAAGGATGTCCAGCAACATCGCCAGATCCCGGTTCGCGTACGCCGCCGTGACCCTCTGCATCCATCGCGTCTTGTCCGCCAGTCGGGCGGGATCCGATTCCTTGTCGGGATGCAGGGCCCGGGCAAGCATCAGGTACAAGGCACGGATGTCTCCGGCGATGACTTCATCGCGATTCTCTTTTTGCGCGGCCCGCTTGGAACCCGCCTTGCCGCTGCTCCCATGCGTTCCGGAACCCGTCTCCTGGCCGCTCCGGGCCGATTCCTGCGGCTGTTCCCGGAAGCCCTCGCGGGGCCGATCGCTGGATTCCCGCTTGGGCTTGTCCTTGAAGTCGGACTCGCGGTAGTAACCGGTCCGCTCCTCGTCCTCATCCTCCCAGTCCTTTCCCTCATCGGCTTCATCCGTCTCTGCGGGCGGAACATACGCTTCGAAAATATGGATCCGATCCTGCTCCAGATCGAGGCCGTGTTCCTTCTCCAGTGCATTGGCCAAGTCGTACAATGCCGACTCCAGCAGCTTGGCGGCGCGCCGATTGAGCCGGCCGGATCGGAGATGCCCGCCCAAAACCCGCAAGGTGTCCACGCGGACCTCGAGCATGCGGGTTTCCAGGGGCCGCAGGTCCGACTCCAGGCGGCGTTGCAGTTCCGCGATCGCCGACTCCCGGCGCAGAATCTCGGCGCGGCATCCTGAGATCTCTAACATCAGGGCGGACAGGCTCCGCAACTCCCGGGAGCCGACGGGCTCTGAGTTCTGGGTAAGGGCCGGAAGACCGCCGGGGCCGGTTGATTGGGGATGGGAAGAAGGCATTAAAGCAAAATAACCGTTCTACGATTTTCCAGGGAGCCCATTGTAATTTCATTCCTCCAAAGTCAATGGATTTTCCCAACTGCCCAACGGTGATAATTACCGCAAGCCGGGCCCTATAATAAGCTTGCGCAGCGACTTTCCATTAGTTTATTTGGTCAAGTCCTTTTTGAAAACCTTCCTATGACAGGGGCAATACAATGCAAACTCAAGTAGTGGAAGCGGCGCCGATGCGGCAGGTCAAAGGGTTCACGGGAAACCGGTACTCTTCGGCTCAGAAAAAACGCGTGACTGAGTTCGTTCAGGAGTACGACAGCATACACGGCCGGGGCGGCATCGCTGCGGCCCAGCGCCAGTTCAAGGTGAGCTATATCGCCTTGCGCAACTGGCTGACCGGCAAGGACGATCCTAAGGGCAAGCGCGCCCAGGGTTTCCTGCCCGTTCTCGATCGGCTGCTTTCCATAAAAGGGCAGATGCGGGATTTGGAAAAGGAACTGCGCCGATTGCGCCGCAGGGTTTGATTCCTGGCGTAATTTTGCCTACGTTCGTTGGCCCGGCCTCCCGCGCGGAGGCCATGCAACCACGAATCGGGGTCCTCCATGGCGTTCCTTTCCGAGAAAATAGAAGCCGCCCGCACTTACATAGCCGAACATACTCGCCTCACTCCACAGATTGGGATCATCCTGGGAACCGGCCTGGGCCCCGTCGCCGCCAATCTGGAGATGGACGCGGCACTCGACTATGGCCAGATCCCCCATTTTGCCCAGCCCACCGTCGATGGACATGAAGGAAAATGGCTATCGGGACTGATTTCCGGGACCCGAGTGGCGGTGATGCAGGGTCGTTTCCATTTCTACGAGGGCCATAGCATGGAGGACATCGCGTTTCCCGTGCGCGTGATGAAGGCCCTCGGCGTCCGTTCCCTGCTCATCACCAATATCGCCGGAGGTGTGAATCCGGATCTCCGACTGGGCGATCTGATGGTCATCACCGATCATATCAATTTGTTGGGGACCAATCCCCTTATCGGCCGGAACGAAGAGACCGTGGGTCCCCGTTTTCCCGACATGAGCCAGCCTTATGATCGCGCCTTGGCCGCCTCTCTGATGGCCCTGGGCGTAAAGCATGGGTTGACGTTGAAGCGCGGCGTCTACGCTTGCATGTCCGGGCCTTGCCTGGAGACGGCGGCGGAATACCGCATGCTGCGCATCCTCGGCGCGGACGCGGTGGGCATGTCCACGGTTCCGGAAGTGATCGCGGCCGTGCACTCCGGAATCAAGGTGGCGGCCTTGAGCCTAATCACCGACGCCTGCGATCCGGACAATCTGCAACCGATCAACATTCCCGAAATCATGCGCGTGGCGGGCGAAGCCGAGCCCAAGATTGCGCGGCTGGTGCGGGACATGGTCGCGGCGATGTCCCCCGTTGCCTGAGCCCGGTCTTTCCCATTCCCGATTACCCTTCATCCCTTTCTCTCTTTAACCCACAAGCCACAAGCCACAAGCCACAAAAAGGAGTCGGTACCTTGAAAAACATTTGGAACCCCGAAGACACCCGGAAAACCCTGGAACGCATCGACACCTTAAGGCCCGAATCCAAACCGGTATGGGGGACGATGTCCGTGGGCCAAATGCTCGCACATTGCAACGTCTCCTATGAAATGGTCTACGGGGATAACCACGCCAAGCCGAATCCCATCCTGCGGTTCATCCTCAAGGTTCTGGTGAAGGGCGCCGTCGTCAACGAGAAGCCCTACAAGCACAACTCCAGGACGGGGCCGCAATTCGTGATCAAGGAGACCAAGGATTTCGCCTCCGAGAAAAATCGCCTGGTGGCTTACGTCCTCAAGACCCAGCAGCTGGGGGAAGCGCATTTCCACGGCAAAGAATCCCTGTCCTTCGGGCCGCTGCAAGGCAAGGAGTGGAACAATATGTTCTACAAACATCTGGATCACCATCTCAGCCAATTCGGCGCCTGACCCCCATAAGTAAAACCTGGAAGCGGATTCGCGGCCTGAGACTGCGCCTGGTGACCCAGTGAATCTTCCCGAAAAGCCTAACCCTCCCCGTTCCTATGCCTAGGTTCCGGGTGGGTAAGGCTCCGCTGCGGGTTTTGGCTCGATTTGGACGGTATCCCCCGGGATATCCGGCGACGCGGCGCTTCCCCAAGGAAGCCATTGAAGCCCATTCCACCCCGATTCCACCGCGCTAGGAGCCGCTTTTTGCTAATTTTCCTCCCCCCTCCTTTGGAGGCGCTTTCCTCTTGCGAAAGCGTTCCACCGTGATGACGGTAGCGGCCATGCGTCTTTCCGGCGCAGGGTTTCCGCCCCCGCGGGGTCGTCGCGTCCGGCGATTGGTATTTTTTTCCACTGGCCCTTTTCGCACCAAGCGAAGGTGCGCGAACAGTTAGGTAGATATGTTCCGTAGTCCCGACAAAAGCCAATCCTTCCCAGAAATGGAAGTACGCCTCCAAAAGCTCTGGGATGCCGACGACAGCTTCAGGAAAAGCGTGGAAGCGCGCCCCGCGGACAAGACCTTCATCTTCAATGACGGTCCGCCCTTCGCCACCGGCCTGCCGCATTACGGCCACTTGCTGGCCGGCACCATCAAGGACATCGTCCCCCGCTATTGGACCATGAAGGGCCATCGCGTGGAGCGCCGCTTCGGCTGGGACTGCCACGGCCTGCCCATCGAGAACATCATCCAGGACAAGCTGGGCCTGCATACGGTCAGGGACATCAACGAATACGGAGTGGACAAATTCAACGAAGCCTGCCGCGCGGGCGTGCTGACCTATACCAAGGAATGGCGCAAGACCGTCAGCCGCATGGGCCGCTGGGTGGATTTCGACAACGAATACAAGACCATGGACATGACCTTCATGGAATCGGTCTGGTGGGTCTTTAAGCAATGCTTCGACAAGGGCCTGATCTACCAGGGATACCGCATCCAGCCCTACAGCCCGGCGCTGGCCACCTCGCTTTCCAATTTCGAGGTGAACCAGGGCTACAAGGATCGCCAGGATCCCAGCGTAACCTTGCAGTTTCCCCTGGAGCGCCTCCACGGCGAAACCGAGGACGAGGAGATGCTGGTATGGACCACCACTCCCTGGACTTTGCCGAGCAACATGGCCATCGCCCTGCATCCGGATCTGGACTATGCTTTGGTCCGCTTCGAAGGCAAGAAGTACTGGGTGGCGGAATCCCGCCGCACCGCCTATTTCCCCGAAGCCAAGGCCGACAAAAAGGGCAAACCCACTGACCCCGCCAAGCCCCATGCGACCCATTCCGCTTCGGTGGCCGAAGTCCTGGAAACCCGTAAGGGCGCGACTTTCGCGGGCCGGCGCTACAAGCCCCTATTCCAGTACATGCCCTACATGACGGAAAAGCAATACACCATCCTGATGGCGGACTTCGTCAACGCCGAGGACGGCGCGGGATCGGTGCATATCGCCCCCTCCTTCGGCGAAGAGGATTTCCAGCTCGGCCGGAAAGAGGGCCTGGGGCTTTTCGATCCCCTGGACGCGGAAGGCAAGTTCACCCACCTGGTCCCGGAGTGGACAGGCGTGGGCGCCAAGGACGCGGACAAGTCCATCCTCCATCGGCTGAAGAGCGAAGGCCGCGTCTTCAAGCATGAGACCTTTGTGCACAGTTATCCGCATTGCTGGCGCACGGACGTGCCCCTGCTGTACCGCGCCCAGAAGAACTGGTTTCTGAGTCTGGACAAGGAGATTACCAGCGCGGAAGGCGAGACCAAGACCCTCAAGGAGTGGATGATCCACTGCAACAAGCAGATCAACTGGGTGCCGGATCACATCAAGACCGGCCGCTTCGGCAAGTGGCTGGACGGCGCGCGCGATTGGAATCTCTCGCGCAACCGTTTCTGGGGCACCTGCATCCCGATTTGGCTGTCCGAGGACGGCGACTCGCTTTGCGTAGGCAGTGTCGACGAACTGCAAGCGCTCTCGGGCGTGAAGGTGAATGACCTCCACAAGCACGTGGTCGACCAAATCGTCATCCGTACCAAGGACGGGAAAACCTTCGACCCGGCCGGGAAAGAATACCGCCGCACGCCGGAGGTCCTGGACTGCTGGTTCGAATCGGGTTCCATGCCTTACGCCCAGCCTCACTACCCTTTCGAGAACCGGGAATGGTTTAACAACAACTTCCCCGCAGACTTCATCGCCGAGGGCCTCGATCAGACCCGCGGCTGGTTCTATACCCTGACCGTCCTGGGCGCGGCGCTTTTCCAGAAGCCCGCCTTCAAGAACGTGATCGTGAACGGCATCATCCTGGCCGAAGACGGCCAGAAGATGTCCAAGCGGCTCAAGAACTATCCCGATCCCAACGAACTCATCGATCGCACCTCCGCAGACGCGATCCGTCTGTTCATGATCGATTCTGCGGCCGTGAAAGGCGAAGAGCTCAAGTTCAGCGAAGCGGGCGTGAAGAACATCATGCGCGCCGTCTTGCTTCCCTTGTGGAATTCCCTGTCCCTGTTCGTCACCTATGCCAACGCGGACGTGGGCAAGGGCCAGCTCACCTGGCGTCCCGGCGACACCGCGATTTCCGGAAACGAGCTGGATCGCTGGATCCTCTCCGATCTCCAGGAATTACTGTCCAAGGTGCAGGCGGAAATGGACGCCTACCGCCTGTTCAACGTGGTGCCCGCCGTCGTGGAGTTCATCGACGACCTCACCAATTGGTATATCCGCCGTTCGCGCCGTCGTTTCTGGAAATCCGAGGACGACCAGGACAAGAATTTCGCCTATGCCACCCTCTACCGGGTGCTGGTGGATTTCTCCAAGGTGCTGGCACCCTTCCTACCCTTCCTGGCCGAAGAGCTGTACCAGGTCTTGGTGCGCGAGCCGGGTGAATCCGGCGAGGCCGGATTCGCTTCTGGTTCGGTTCATGCTGAACCGAACCAGGCTCAACATGCCGGTCTAATGGTACCCATTTCCGTTCATCTATGTGACTTTCCGGTCTTCGACCCCAAGCTCCATGATCCGGCCCTGAACGCCAAAATGGCCCGGGTCCGCCAGGCCGTGAACCTGGGCCGATCCTTGAGGTCCCAGCACAATATCAAGAACCGTCAGCCCCTGCGGCAGCTCATTGTCGTGGTCCGAAATGAACGGCAAAAACTGGAAATCCTGGCTATGGAAGACCTGATCCGGGAAGAACTGAACGTGAAATCCGTGGAGGTTTCCCTGGATGAATCTTCCCTGGTCACCTACAAAGGAAGGGCCAATTTCAAAAGTCTGGGAGCCAAGCTTGGAAAAGCCATGAAGACCGTGGCGGAAAAGGTTGCAAAACTCTCCCATGAAGAGATAAAATCTGTGCTTTCAGGCAAACCTTTCCAGGTGGAAGAAGGCGAATTGACGGCCGAGGATATCATAGTGGTACGCGAAACCCGGGATGGATTGGTGGTCGAAGCCAGCCCCGAACTTACCGTGGCCCTGGATACGGCCGTCGACCACGGCCTGCGCCTTGAGATGCTGGCTCGGGAGAGTGTGAGCAAAATCCAGAATTTGCGCAAGGATTCGGGTTTCGAGGTCACGGACAGGGTCGAGGTAAGCGTCAAAACCGGCTCCCTCCTTTTCCGGGAGGCTTTGGAAATACATTTTACATATATTACGGCCGAAGTTTTGGCGAGTTCCCTGGGCTTTTCGGAGACGGTTACCGTGGAGGATGCCAATTCCCTTGATATTAACGGTGAAATCGCAGTATTTTCGGTGTCAAAAAAAGTTTAGATTAAACCGATCCCAAGCTCCGTTTCGGAGCCAGGTTCGGTTGGGAAAGGATCGCCTTTTATGAAAAAGACCGCTGGTAAGGAAACCCCGAGTAAAGAGACCTTAGTTAGGAAATCCCCCAACAAGGCCACCACCGTTAAGGAGACCCCGAAAGAAATGTCCAAGGAAAAGCCCAAAGCCAAGCCGGTCGAGGAGGAATCCACGTCCTCAGCCCCGAAAGCCAAAATGACCAAGCCGGAGCTGAAATTCTTCGAAGGCCTTCTGAATGAAAAGAAGGAAACCCTGATCCAGGAACTGGGCTACCTGGAAGACAATACCATGCGCCTCAATTCGAAAGAGGGGGCCGGGGATCTTTCCAGCCACGCCTACCATCTGGCGGATCATGCCACGGAAACCCAGGACCGTGAACAAGCCTTCCACATGGCCAGCCGCGAAGGCAAATACTTGTTCTATATCGAAGAAGCCCTGGATCGGGTGCGCAACGGGTCGTTCGGCGTTTGCAAGAAATGCGGGAAATTGATTCCCAAAGCGCGTCTGGAAGCGGTGCCTACCGCCAAGATGTGCATCGAGTGCAAGACCAAGCAGGAACGCGCCGCCGAAGCCGCAACGAACGGATAACTCCATCTTTGCCGTTCCATCCCATCCGGGATGGAACGTCATTCCCCTCCTTTGCTGCGACGGACCCGCTACCCGGCGGATTTCGACACTCCAAAAAACAGATGAATTCCGACCCGCCCAGGGGTATGATAAGAGGCGAGGTAAAAGATCATGTCCGATGAACGAAGAGGGTCCGCCCGTTGGCCCGTAGCGGTAACGGCCAGGGTAACCCTGCAAAACGGCCAGTATTACGACACCAGCATTCTCAACGTGAATCTGGGCGGATGCTTCCTTGAAGGCGGGTTCGGCCTCAAGGAAAACGACGTGGTCCTGGTCCACAGTAATTACAACCCCCAACTCAATGGGGTCTACGCGCAAATCATCTGGGTGGTGGAAGAACCGGGCCTCAAAGGCATCGGCGTCCGCTTCCAACCCATGGATGATGCCCAGAAGTTCGAACTGGTCCGTTGGTTCAATACCGTCGTTGGCCGGTAGGCCAAGCGACCTACCCCCGCCCCCTTGCTTTATCGTAGAATCAGGTAATCCGTTCCGGGCTTCGATCCGGGGATTTTTGTTCATTATCTTTTCTGGCATTCCCATTTGGCGGATTACCGACCCCGGAGCGAACATGGAAACGGTCGACTACAAGGCGCATTTGAGGAAGTTCTACCGGCCGGTTTCGGAAGAAGTCGAACTGGTCGAGGTTCCGCGCCTGAACTTCATCATGATCGACGGTTCCGGCAATCCGGACACGGCTCCGGAGTACGTGAACGCGGTGGACGCGTTGTTCGCCGTCTCCAACCTACTGAAGATCATGGTCAAAAAGGGAAGGCCACCCATCGACTACGGCGTCATGCCCCTGGAAGCCCTATGGTGGTCGGACGACAAGGCCCGCTTCAGCGTGGATCACAAGGCCGATTGGAAGTGGACCTTGATGATCATGCAACCCCAGATCATCACCATCAAGATCGTGGCCGATGCCGTGGCCCAGACCAAATCGAAAACCAACCTGGAGTGCCTGTCCCGGATCCGCTTCGAGCCGTTCGAAGAAGGCCGCGCGGCGCAAAAGCTCCATATGGGGCCGTTCACCGAAGAGGGACCGTCCCTCAATAAAATCCACGGACGCATCGATGCCATCGGAGCCACTTTTTCCGGTAAGCATCATGAAGTCTACCTGAGCGACACCCGCAAGGCCGTTCCGGAAAAATGGAAAACCGTGATCCGCCAGCCTTACGTCTGATGGACCGGAACCATTCCGAATGATTCCAGCCGCAGGTTTCCTGACTCTCGCCTGCTCCTTGCTCCTGATCGGCGGCTCCGGGTGCTCTTCGTCCTTTTGCGGCGCTCCCTGCGAAAAACCTCCCGCGGCCGCGCCCAAACCCAAGCTCCCGCTTGAACAAATCCAAGCGGTGGTCAACCAGTACGGAACCATATTCGGCCACTTGGAAATCCCGGTCATGACTCCGGCGCAGCTTCAGGTGGAGAAGAACAGCCTGGAAGCGCTCTTGATTGTGAACGACCGGGACGCGGATATCCTCAGATCACTCAAGGCGCGCAAGGACAACGCCTTTTCTTTCAACTACGACGACTATGCCACCGGTGGATCCCGCTTCAATGCCAGCGGCAAGTTGCGCCGGGACGCGGCGGTGGAAGACCCACAGCGGAGAATCCCCCGCATGATTAGCGAGTCCCAGAACCGGGAGCTGTTCGAACGATACCGGCAGGTGCGGCTCCAGATCCTTAGGACTCCGCCCAAGACGGAAGAGCCTGCCCCCGCCCCGGTGGCGGCCGCTCTGGACACGGTCCAGGACAGTCTCTGGTCGGGATCGTACCGCGCCAACGGCGACGCTCCAGTTCCGGCCCCGGAAAAATTCCCTGGCCGCGGGGAATGCGAAAAATGGGCGGTAGTGCAATCCGAGTCGTTCCGAAGCAAAGCCTTTTCCTATGAATACGAATGTCAGAAAAACGCGGAGTCGGTGAAACGGAAAGCCTGGTGAGGATCGCGGAATCTATTTCAGGGAGTTGTAACCTGCGGAATCGATGAGGGTCTTTTCCTCCCGGGTCTGCAAATCCATCCACATGATCCTGCGGGATCCCTCTACGGTGGCCTCGAACAGGATGCCGTCGCGGGCTCCCAACACCTTGGGCGTGGGATTGTCTTCGTTGCGAGGGTCAGCAGATCCGGCCGTGACCTTGGTCAAGGTCATGGAATCCAGGTGGAAGGCGTTCACGTCTCCCAGGTTGACCCCCGCGGCGTAATAGATGCGCTTGCCGTCGGATGACCATGAAAAGCTGCGTACCCGGCTTTCCCAGGTCCCTTTCACGAGAACCTTCTTCTCGAAATCGAATATGTGCAATTCGCCCACCGGGGCTGGGGCCGTGCCGTCCCATCCTCCCAGGGCGCTGTCGGCCTCTCCGGCCACCAGAAAGGCCAGCTTGTCTCCCTGGGGATTCCAGCGCGGCGATCCCACGAACGCCTTGTCCGAAGCGATGGCCACGGGCGATTCCAATTCGGCGTTGGTGATCCAGAGAGTGCTCCCCTTACCGTCCATGGCGTTGAGAGCCAGGCGATCTCCGGTCTTGACCACGTCGAATCCGTGGATGTTCCCGAACCGGCCTTTGGTCAGGTCCCGGACCTCGCGGCTCCAGGGATCAATGCGCAGGAGTTCCGACTTCCCGTCCTTTTCATACACCGCCAGCAGGGCGTTATTGCGGAGGATCCAGCGCAGGTCACCGGCACGGCCTCCCAGGCTGGTCAGGGTGTCGAGTCGATCGACTCCGGGCTCGAAGGCATAGAGTTCGCGGGAACCGGAGCCATCCTCGCCTTCGAAGGCGATCTTGTTCTTGCCGTAGCCGAGAAGGGGGCGGGAGATCCGCAATCCCGGAGTGTGAATAGGGTACTCGGTGCCGGTGCGCAGATCGCGAAGGTAAAGCCTGCCGCCGATGCCGGGCTCCCCGGAGCGGACATACGCGATGATCTGGGCGCGGTAGTCCTCGTCGTAATCGTCCAAGACCAGCTTGTTGGGATCAACCGTCACCGGTTCAAGGAACTTCTTCAGCTCCGGGTTTTCTTGAATGGTCGCGTCCAGGGGCACCAGGAAATGGCGGAAGGACCGGAGCTTGCCATTTTGATCTAACTGCAAGGTAAGCTCTCCCACGTGGGTGCCGCCGCGTCCCGGCGAGCAGATGAGCGTCTTGCCGGCTTTCATGGGGATGCCCAGGGCCTGCGATTCCCCCGACAGAATGACGACGTCCAGCTCCGGGACCTTGGCGGCGAGTTTATACGCGCCGGCCAGGCTGCCGTTGAGGAGGAGAACCAGGATGCGGCCCTCCTTGATCGGAAGCGCCTTCCTGCGCACCGCCTCGGCCACGCCTTCCAGCTCCTTGCCGCCCAGGACCTCCCCGCGGACGGCTGCGGGATCGAGGGTGCCCAGGACCATGATTTCCGCGCCGCGCTTCAGCTTGAGGATTTTTTCGGTGAGCAGGCCGGCGCGGATCCCGTCCAAGGGTTTCTGGGTGCCGAGGAAGGGTAGCCGGGGGTCCCACTTCCCCGAGCCCAGGTGGATTTCGGCTGCGCCCACATTGACGGCGTCATAGGGCATCTGGGCGTAGGCCCCATGCACGTATTTCTCCTTTTCCATGATCGAACCCGCTTGGGTCAGGTTGCCGGCGTCCAGTACCAGCACCTTGCCCTTGGCCCCTTTCAGCTCCATCAGCTTGGTCTTGCGCCGTGGTAGCCCGCCTATGGGGCGGCCGTCCCGCCATTCCGAGGCGAGGCGGCCATCCGTGTTGGCCGTGTAGGCCAGGGTCACGGCCATCTCGTCAAGGCGATCCAATTCCAACTGCAGCTTCGCTGCCAGGGCCTGGGCCTTGAAGTTGTAGGGGTTGTGGGCGATGGCGCGGCGCGCCAGGGAAAGGGCGCTCGCGTATTTGCCCTTATGATACCTGGCCTGGGCGCGCTCCAGCAGGATTTCGTCCCGGGGCAGGAACGCGGACTTGCGCGAATAGTTCAGGGTGAAGGCATGATAATCGCCCAAGGGGCCCAGCGCCTTGTAGCCGTAGTCGAAGGTGATCCGGTCGTATTTGATCCCGAGGCCCGTGGCCAGTCCCGCCCAATTTCCCAGCTCCCTGTCCGCGCTGGATCTTTCATAGCCCGCGCGCACCACCAGGTACTTGATCATGCGCCATTCCAGGCCGGCGTGGAAATGCGTGAGGCCGTCGTTTCCCTGAATGGCTCCCACCTGGCCCGACCAGCGCGTATTCAGAAGCGGCTTACCGATTTCGACGCCGATGCCCAGGGGCAAGGGTTCGGCGGGCGCACCTTGGTTGTCGCTGTACGAGATGCCATGGGAAAGATTGTGGACGGTGAACGCCAGGCGCAGGTCCGAGACCAGGAGGAAGAGGAGCCCGGCGTTGAAGGCGTAGCCGTTGGCGGACGCGCCGTCCAGGTCGCTGTGGATCAGGTCCAGGCGCATCCCGGCGCTCACCTGATCCTGCCAGAGGTTTTTGGCGTACGAGAGTCCCACCGCGATATCGTAGGCCGAGGGCTTGCTGGGGTTTTCGTCGATGTCTCGCGCGTCCTCGAAACGGGTGGCGGCCAGGACCTTGGCCGATCCGCCGAAGTTCCCGTAGCTGGGGGTGGGGCAGGTGAAGGCCAGATTTTCGTGGCGGAACTCGCCGAGGATTTCGGAATGGGACACGGAGTAGTAGTAGTCCTCGACCAGGGCCAGAAGGGCCGGATTTCCCTGGATGAGCGTCGCCTCTTCGTCCGTGGTGAGGGTGGTTCCCCCCATGCCGATGGCGCGCGCCGAAGGAGGCAGACGCAGAAAGTCGAGCACGGAAACGCCCACGCTTCTCCCGTCGAAGTTCACCAGACCTTCGGGATTGAAATCGGCGCCGCGGCCCAGGGCGGTAAGCCCCGACACGAGCGCTAGAAGCAGGCCTTTACGGAACATGCGCAACCATCCGGGAGGAAACGGAATCCTAATGCTTCCACAGATCCGGCGTCTCGCGATCGGTCCAGAGCACCTTGACCTTGTCCAGCCACCGGTCCACATGGGCGGTATTGATGGCGGGATTGTCCTTGGCTTCCTTGGCCAGCTCGGACTTCCACTTGTCGAGCACCCCCATGTAGTTCTGGCATTGGGTCTGGTCCTCAAGGCGCAGGTAGAGCGTGGACAGGAGGTAGACCAATTGGTATTCCAGTTCGGGGTGCTTGAGTTCGCTGGCGCGGAAACTTTTGGCCAGGTAGTCGACCGCTTCCTTGAGGATGACATCGTCGCTCATGCCCGAGTCCCGGGTCAGCAGCGCCACCTTGAGCGCATACATGCCGGCTTTGTACCATGCCAGCGGGGTTTCCAGGGTGGCTTCCACCAAGGCGCGGTGGATGGCCAGGCGGTAGCTGGCGATGCCCGCTTCCACCTTGCGAGGATGGCCGAAGAAGGCGGTAAAGTCCTTCTCATTGATCAGGCCTTTGCGCGCCTCGACCTTTTTGCGGAGCTCCTCCAGAACGAAGGGTCCGAGTTGGGATTTGTTCTCGGTACGGGTCTGCACGGAAAACGTGATGAAATCCCGCTTGTCGGGGGAGGCGAACAGACACGAAGGACATACCGTAACGGCAAAGAGACTGTAGTTGATGGTGCGGAACGGTTTCACCCCGGCATAGCGGGGAACCAGGAACCGATCCGGCGTGGTGGTGAGGCTCTTGGCCTTGATCTCGAAGCAAATGATGTCCCCCTGGTTGCAGATGGGGCACTTCACCTTGATCTGGTAGGTGGGATCGTCTTTCTCCCCCTGGCTCCCTTCCGGGGCGCTCCGCATCGCATCCTGCTTGATCTTGGTGATGTGGTTCATATCCAGCTTGGGACCGAACACCCGAATGTATTTCTCCACCAGGATTTCATCCTTGAGAAGCACTTCCAGTTTTTTGCGGACCAGTTTGTCGTCCAACCCCATAAATCCATCCTTTGCCGGGAGCCGGAGGCTCCGGGAATACCTAAATTTCCCCCAGGCGGGCGTACCGCCGGTACAACCCATCCATTATCCCACGTGGCCGCCAACAATTCAATTTTCTCAGGAATTAGGCTCTTTTTAGGCGAAGAACCAATCAGGGCACACAATTGCCTATTTTGACTGGAAAAGGAAGGATCCCATGGATCGCGGAGACCAAATCGATCCCATAGCCGCGTCCTTGGCCGAAGGGTGCCGGACGCTTGAGCTTTTTTCCTCCGATCCCGCCAACTTGTTTTCGATATCCGCCATGGCCGGCATTATCGCCCGGGGATTCCTGGACGGAAACAAGGTGCTGGTTTGCGGGAACGGCGGGTCCGCATACGACGCCCTCCATTTCGCCCAGGAGTTCACCGGCCGCTTCCGCAAGGAGCGCCGGGCCCTGCCCGTGATCGCCCTGTCGGAAGCGGCCCATTTGACATGCGTCGGGAATGATTATGGCTTCGACGAAGTGTTCGCCAGAGGGGTGGCCGCATATGGCCGGCAAGGCGACATACTGGTCGCCTTAAGCACCAGCGGCAATTCCCGGAACATCGTGCGCGCGGTGGAGGAGGCAGGCAGACAAGGCCTTTCCGTCCTGCTCTTTCTGGGAAGGGATGGTGGAACTCTCAAGGACCGGGGCGATCTACGAATCGTCGTTCCAGGGTTGCATTCCGATCGCATCCAGGAAATCCACATGATCGCTTTGCACATCCTGATCGAATGCGTGGAACGCAGGATGTTCCCCGCGAACTATCCGGACTGAAGTGGGCGGCTTCCGCGCTTTCCTTTTCATGGCAAAGCGATCGGTGCGCGCCGGGAGGGAGCGGATATGGCAGCCGCAGGCTTGGCTCCTTCCCCTGTCCCCGCTCTACTGGGCGGTCTTTAAGGCACATCGACTCTGGATGAGGTCCAGGGTGGATTCCGGCTTCCATCCCCGGATACCCTTGGTAATCGTGGGGGCCTTGCGATCGGGCGGGTCCGGCAAGACCAGCGTCACATCCGAGATGGCCCGGATTTTTTCCGCACGGGGGCGCCGGGTCGCCATTCTCGCCTACCGACTGGGGCGCGGAGACCGGGTCTCCGGGGCTGGCGGCCGCCTCCCGGACCCGAACCGCGAAGTCCTTTTGGAGGTCCATGAAAACGATGATTGGCGCCGGAGCTCGGACGAAGCGGTGATGTTACGCCGCGAATCCGGAGTCCGGGTATTCGTCACCCGGGACCGCGCTGAGGCCTGGAAGCGGCTACATGATCTCGAATTCCAGGACGGTCGCCCTTTCGATCTCATTCTCTCCGACGACGGATTCCAGGATCCCCGGCTGGACAAGTCCCTGAGCATTCTCCTCGTCGCCCCGGGAGAGAGTCCTCGCCTTTGGGACCTGCTGCCCGCGGGACCTTTCCGGGAAAGGGCCTCGGCCCGCGCGCGGGCGGACCTGATCCTGGAAGGTCCGTTCCAGGAAGGATCCTCGATCGAAGGCGGCCGGCCCGGTTTCCGGCGGGAGCTTATCCTGCCGGAGGGATTGGATCCCGGGAAGGCGTGGATAGTCGCCAGCGCCTTGGGCGACAATGAACGGTTCCTGGCGGACCTGGGCCGGCACGGAATCGCACCGGTCGCCGTCATCCGCGGCCGCGACCATGAACCCCTGGATCCCGGACTGCTTGGGGATTATGCGAGGCGCTTTCCCGGTGCTGGTTTTCTCTGCACGCTCAAGGACCATATCAAGCTGGAACCCGGAGCGGCGGCCCGCCTCGGCGTGCGCGCCGTGGGCCAGCGCATCCATCTGGACCCTTCCGTTCCGGCTTTGGTGGAAGCATACCTGCGGGGTTTGGAGAGAAATGCCCATGGTTCCCTCAACGCTTGATTGCGGCGGGGTCCGCCAGGTTACCGGTTTCCCAATCCAAAATTGGTACATTAACCCGACCATGGCATCAGAATCCGGAAATTTTCGCGGCAAGATGAAATCATTGTTGGGGTTTTTGGGCCTTGCCTGGGCCTCCCAGGCCGCCGCCTTCGTAGGCGAGTGGAAAAGCTATAGCGACTTTAACGCCGTAAACGCCATGATTGAATACCATGGCAGCGTTTACGTGGGTACGCAGGGAGGCGTGAGGAAGATCGCCGCCACCGCGCCTTTCTCCGAAACCGATTTCAACAACATGCATGGAATCGCGGACGTTCGCATCGTCGGCTTGACCATCGATTCGGACGATCGCCTTTGGGCCGCTTCCCGGTCCGGCCAACTCTTCCGGCTCGAAGGCGCGCGTTGGTCCGCCTGGGGCAAGTCCTACAAATCCGCGGGTTGGACGATCAATACCCGCGCCGTGGCGAGCGCGGGGAAATATATCATCCTCGGGTCGGAAAAGGGGTTGAGCTTTTTCGATCGCGCCGGGGGCGTGGCTGCGGCCAACCTGACCAAGTTCGGCGACCTGGGCTCGCAGGGGGTAACTGGTCTGCTACGGGTGGGAGACACCCTTTTCATCGCCACCGGCTCGGCGGTGTTGCGCGCGGCGGTGGATTGGCAGAACGTCCTTTCCGGAAAATATAACGGCACCCTATTCGATCCGCAAATCTGGAAAACCGTTTCCGACACGGTCGGCTTGCCCGCCTTCGCGACCCGGATGAAAGGGGAAAAGGACCCGGCCGCCCCTGTGGACAGCCTGAAGCCGGCGGATACCACGACCCTGATCGACCTGAACGCAGGCAGGCCGGTGGAGCTGGTCCTCATCAACGGCCGCGTTACAGCCCATGATTCCGGAACCCTCCTGGTTTCCCCCTTTCCCGTGAAAGCGCTCAGGGGCCGGCAGCTGCTGGTGGACGGCGTGACCATATCGAACCGGGTGGATATTCACGCCGCCCTTCCGGTGAACGGAATCCTTTTTCTTGGGGGAGCCGGCGGTCTTGTCGTCCGTGCCGCGAATGGAGATTATTCGGGACTGAATCAATCCCGGTTTTACCCGAACAAGAAAGTGGCGGCCATCGCCGCCCGCGACGGAAATGTGGTCTGGATGACCGAAAACGCCCTCCTCGAATGGAATGGGATGCGGGACGGGAAGATTACCCAATTCGATTTTCCTTTTCCCTCGGCCGAAGTGTTGATGAACGAACTGCGGAACGTCGCATACTCCGAAGACGGAAGCGTGATCCTGGGCGGTTGGGGATTCGGCGTCATTCAGGAAAAGCGGGGTGCCGCCGTGAGGACGTGGACAGCCGAAAACTCCTGCCTCAAATCCGTCATTGGAAAGGATTATACGGTAATCCACAGCATGAGCGATCCCCGGGGCGATGATCTGTGGCTCACCCTCCTGGACAACGTGGAAAGCAAGCCGCATTATTCCATGGCCTACCTGAATCTCAAAACCGGCGAATCAGCCTGCCCGGAGCTGGCGGGAAACAGTTATCATACCAGTTCCACGCGCATCCTTTCGGACAGGCTCTTCGGCGTGGCGGGCCCCTCCGGCATTCTTCTCTACGAATACGGAGTAGGGGGCGTGAAGGGCGCCATCAGAAGCGCCGGATCCATCAAGTCGGGGGGCGGAAGCGACAATGGCCTGGATCTGGCCATGGTGGAATCGCAGGACCGTATCTGGGCGCTCATGAACGGGAAGATCGGTTTTATCGATAGCGTTTCCGACAAAACGGGTGAAACGGCGACCCTGACCTGGAAGCCCTTTGAGGATTTCACGGGAAAGAATTGCCGAGCCATGGAAATGGATACGCGTCAAGGTCTCTGGGTGGGCTGCGACAACGGGGTTTACCACATCCTGTCTGCGACCGTGGTGGAAGCGTCTTCGATTTGGCATTATGACTCGGATGACGGCCTTCTCGGCGACCGCATATTGGACCTGGCCTTGGACAAAAGCAACGGCAAACTCTGGGCGGCGACCGAGAATGGAGTCAATGTATTCGAGACCACCACGCATGCGGCCATCCCCTCCCTCACCGATGTGAAAGTCTATCCCAATCCCTTCCGGGAGAAGCATCGCATGGTGATCTTGGACAATCTTCCGGATGGCGCTTCCGCGACCGTTTTCACCCAGTCCGGAAACGTGGTCCGGCGATTCTTCTCCAAGGACGCCAAAGGCCACCAATTCCAATGGGACGGGACCAATGCGGCGGGAGCGAGGGTGAAGCCCGGGATCTACTTTTACAATATTGAAGGAGCCGGAAAAAGCACCCGTGGCAAAATCATCGTGGCGCGATGACCGGAGGAGGATTCTTAAAAACCGTCCGGTCTAAGGTAAAACCGGGCCTTCAATTTGTTCAAACCAGGCTATCCCTACGCCATATTCAGGATCATCGTGGATTTTCGAACACCGGAATCCTGCACTTGTCAAGTGAGCTTTTAGGGTTTCGAATTTGATTCCTGAAAATTCATGGTACTCAAGCAGGATTTTCTTGAACCTGTGAATCGTCTCATGATTCGCTGAAAGCAGGCACTCCATTTCGGCACCTTCGCAATCCATTTTCAATATATCGACGCATTTGGGGTTTCCTATCAATTCCACAATCGCATCAAGGGATTTCACGGAAATGACTTCATTTGGGCCGTCTTTGTGAGGACTGAACAGGCTGCTGTAGGGGCTGGCATCGCTAATGTCGATTCGCCTCTCTCCGGTCTTACCGGCAACGCCAACCTTCACTGTCTTGATTGATTTTTCCAGGCCATTCAGCTCTATGTTGCTTACCAAATCGGAGTAAGTCGAACCTACCGGCTCAAATGCAAATATTCTGGAAGAAGGGCATTTGTAATAGGCGTAAAGACTGAACGAGCCGATATTTGCCCCGACATCGACAATAATCTTTTCATTTCCGGAAATGCGGTAATCTTCGCTGATCCAGCAATCCCAAACACAGGTAAGGTCATCACCGGTACGGACCCTGATTTTAAGGTCGGAATTGAATTCAATGATAAATGGATCCCGCACACCTTTCAATTCCAGGAAGCGCAGAATCACTTGAAAACGGTTTTTGAAAGTGGAACAAATGGTGGGTACATTGTCCCATTGGAAGCGGAGAATTTTCAACGCAGGCCTTTGGATCCTAAGTCGTATTTTTTGGACTATTCCAATCGTCATGCTAGGCCGTTTTGCATTGTTCACGACACTTTAAAGGGGAGAATCTGCAATAATTTAATTCATAAAAATATAGTCAAATTTCAAAAAAGGAGATGAGGCGAACCTCATCTCCAAACGTCGAATTAATCGGGGTAGAGTGTATTGATCTTCGTTAAAATATCCGAACGTACCAAATCAGAGTTGTATTTATTTTTTACAGCTCTGATTCGGGAGTGCCACTCTTTCGGGTAGTTTTTCTTGTCAAAGTTTTTCACCATTGATTCGCAAACACGTAGCTGCAAGTATTCACCGTTCGACTCTTCCGAGCCCACTAAGAATAGGGCCCGCACTTTTTCGAAATCTCGATCCCTTTTGATTTTATTCTTCGTAAAGTCATATGCAACTTCACTGAAGTTCAACGCCAGAACCGATTGTGAAAACCCGGCGTAGGAGGAGTTTGTCCCGGCAAGCCGTTGAGTTATGTCCATACCGTTGGGGATATGATCGCCACCTTCCAGATAGATGAACCAAGCAAAAGATTGTGGATTTGAATTTATCAAATCCAATGCTTTTCGATCCTCCACGGTTTTGGGCAACGAAACGGAAAAATGAGAAGCGGGGGACACCTGATTGCCATTCAAATCAAGGAGCCGGATGGAAAACGAGCCTGGTTGTGAGGTTACTATTTTACCCTCGGAAAGTATAAGAGTGCTATATGCAATTTTTTGGAATTCCGCATCAAGACCCATGCAAACCTGCATGGGTGGCTTGTATTGTCCTTTTTCTTTATTTGGATATGTGATTTCAAGCACAATGTCCTGGTACTCCAATGCAATGAACCTTGGCTCACCCGCGCTGGGTTCGTTGACGCGCTCAATTTTCAAGTATACCGGTTGGTAGACCAAATATTGAGTCTTGTCCGCAGTCAATTTGAGAACTGGTTTTGCAAGTACGGCAAAAATACTACTCAACACAATGACAAAAATTTTCGATATGTAGTTCATTTCTTTCCCTTTATTTAAGTGATGTTAATTTTGGTGAAATTATGGAGCGCAACTGCCGTCATTACATATGGTTCCGGACAGATATTGTCGAAACGGAAAAATTCCTATTCTGGGCTGGGCATACTTTCCGGTCTTAACCCAACTTTCCGGTGCTTTGGTAATCCAATTTCTTTGCCAAGTAAGCCATTGCATGTTCGTGCCTCGAAAAATAGGATCCATTATTTCACGATTGGTGGCTGTGCCAGCGCTTGTGTGTGTAAGGCCAAGTGCATGCCCGATTTCATGAGCTGCATTCCATGCATGAACTTCGTTTGGCTTTGGCTCCCTCCTCTCCAATGTCCAAAGCAGGGCCACTGCTTCCCTACCAGCGCCATTACCACCTATGGTGCTCCAGTCTGGTTCATCGAACAAGACACCTGTAGCAGGGCTTGTCCATTGGTTGTTTACACATAGGACATCCATGTGCCAATCCCTAAAGTTTTCTCTATTCGCATTTGAATATACTCCGGTGCTGTTTCTCCAATTTTGAAGCAGATTATGTAAATCTGCAGAACTCATAACAGCATCTACAGGGAATGGATTCGAAAGATTGGAATAATTAGTAATACTCCAATGGCCATTTGAAATACCCCCGGTCAGGTCATCCATCGCGGTTTTCCACGTTCTGTTTCCGGAATTCGGTTCAGTAATTGGTAAAGTCGGACTAGGCAACGGAACGCCAGTTTGGGCATACACATTCACCTTAAACGACCTAGCCGCGGGCCTTTGGAAAAGCGATCCTGAAAGATGGTATAGACGGTTTGGGCCAGTTGCTGTGGATATTCCCAGAACAGCATAAATAACTTGATCGTTGCCTCGCCAAGCTGCTGGTGAAAACCTGGACTCCGTGTGAAATTGTGTCTCTTGTATGGCAATCGCCGAGTTTGAGCGGGGTAATGCGGCATGATCATCAGTATAAGAACT
>JALYSE010000374.1 GCA_030854955.1 Fibrobacterota bacterium
GGCCGGGATTACGAGTTATGTCAGCCTGATCCTCGAAGAGAGGAAAGAGGACCGTGATCTGCAGGAAAAGCTGGGACTGGTTCTGGAGGCTGCCAAAAAGGCGGCCACCGTGCTGCCGACATGGGAATCGCCATAGGGGCGCAGGAAATCAGAATCCGTGGATCAGGACGATCTTGGAGCGCATCTCTTCCTTGCGGTCTCCCGCCAGACCCAGGGCCACTCCGGCCTGGAGGGAAGACTCCCGGGCGAAGGCCACGACCAGGGCGGGTTCGATGTCCATCGCCAGGTTACCTTCGAATTCCCCGGTCTGGCTGGAACCGATCAGTCCCAGCACCAGGGACAAGGGACGCGTCACTTCCAGGGTGGGATAGAATCCGACCTCGAAAGCCATCAGGGCATCATCCCGGGTCAAGGCTTCCATGAACCCGAAACGAGAGGCCAGGCGCGAGGAGAACATTCCTCCGTAATGGAAGCGATGATGGGAGGCCAGGGAGAATCCCTTGCCGTTGTCCGTATTAGCCGGGATCAGCAGGTCCGCCTGGAAGCTCGTATTCCTGTGGGTCTGCCACTTCACCCCGAAAACCAGGTATGGAACGTGGTTCCCGACTTCGCCCCAGACGGTCTTGATGCCTGCGCCTAATTCCACGCGGGGTGACGCCTTCAAGGCGATTGAGGCAGGAACTGCCCAGACGTCCGTGGCGCGGGAATCGATGATCCCGCCGATGGAAAGTGTGGTGCCCGAGCTGAAAGTGTCTTGCGGCTCCAGGCTGTATGAGCTTTCGTGGATTGGATTGAACGCTTCTACGGCCTGCAGGGCGACGAAAAGCATCGTCACAGTAACCTTTATGTTACACAACATCTCACCTCCGGAATCCCCCGCCGGCCCCCGGCGCTTACGCCGGGTAAGCGGCCCGGGCATCTCCCGAAGAAGACGCCGGACATGGCCGATCGTACCGACCGGTACTGGGGCTTTGGTAGGAAGTATAGGTTTTTTTGGAGCACGGCCATGCAACCGGTTCCGGAATCCGGCCCAAAACGCAGGGCATGAACCTTGAAAGCCAAGACTTGAACCAACCGGTACACTCCGCTATAATGGAAAGACGGAGCAGGCCATCCAGCCCCTCCGTGGAAGGAATCATGGGCGAACCCCACTCCGGATTGGTTTTGCTGGTGGACGACGATGCGGATCTGAGGCGATCCATGAGGGATTTCCTGCAGGGTTCAGGCTGCGCCGTGCTGGAAGCCCGTGACGCCTATGATGGGCTGTTCATGTGCGCCCAATACGGCTCCGCCATCAACGTCCTCGTCACCGAACTCAATCTGCTTCCGGTGGGTGGCATCAAGCTCGCCGAGAATGCGTTGAGGCTATGGCCCACCATCCAGGTCCTCTGCACCTCCACGGACGCGGACATGAAGGGCGTGGGATATTGGATGCACTATCTCAACGCGGAATACCTTCCCAAACCGTTCTCGCCGTTCCATCTCCATGAGAAGGTTTTCTCCCTGATGGGAAACCGGATGGAAGATGCGCTCATGCCGGTGCTGGACTTCGAGCCTCCGCAACGGGAATTCGAACCCCGGCAGATCCAGGAGCGCGTGGGCACCCTCCACCCTGCCACCAATATGGAGGATCCCTTGTTCTGGCTCAAGGAGTTTTAAAGCCCGGACCTGAATGACTATTTTGGGTTCATGCCCGCATGGGCTCATCACGAACCCGATCGAGACCCGGAAGCCTATGCCGACTCCCAAGCAGAAGAAAGCCACCGGCAAAAAAACCGGCATCCCATCCGGGAAAAAATCCGCCCTATCCGCGGCCGGATGGGACGAAGCCTCCATTCTCAAGGTCGCGCGCAAATCAATCCAGGTTCTGAAGCCCTACGTGCCCGGCAAATCCATCGAAGAAGTCCGGGCCCGATACAATCCGACCTCCATCACCAAGCTCGGATCGAACGAGAATCCCTTGGGACCCAGTCCCGAGGTCCTTAAGGCCCTGCATGAGGCCATTCCCCGGGTCAGCCTCTATCCGGACGGGGCCAGCCGGGATCTGCGCCAAGCCTTGGCGGACGAATATGATATCTCCCCGGACGAAATCATGGTAGGCAACGGCTCCGACGAAATCCTGCTCATGATCGCGGCCGCGTTCCTAAACCCAGGAGAAACGGTCCTGGTCTCGGAACACACTTTTTCGGAATATGAATTCTCCGGACGGGTGATGGACGGAAAGATTTTGAAAATCCCACTCAAGGGATTCCGATACGATCTGGCTGGCTTTCGAATGAAACTCACGCCGGCGCCCAAACTGATTTTCCTGTGCAATCCCAATAATCCCACGGGCTCGTATTTCTCCCAATCGGAACTGGAAACCCTGCTTGAGGCCGCATCGCCAAGGACCCTGGTGGTGGTGGATGAGGCGTACTGTGAATATGCCGACGCTCCGGATTTTCCGCGCACGCTGGAATTGATGAACCGGTTCCCAAACCTGATCATCAGCCGTACCTTCAGCAAAATCTTCGGGATGGCCGGTCTCCGCCTGGGATACTGTTTCGCCCATCCCCTTGTCATCAGGGAAGTCGCCAGGGTCAAAACGCCCTTCAATGTGAACCTTCTCGTGCAGGCCGCGGCCCTGGCGGCCTTGAAGGACAAGGGCTTTCGGAAAAAATCCATCGCCAACAATCTGAGAGGCCGCGCCTTTCTGGAAGCGGAGTTGACCGCCCGCGGCCTGCACTTCGTCCCCACTCAAGCGAACTTTA
>JALYSE010000188.1 GCA_030854955.1 Fibrobacterota bacterium
GTTCAATACCGTATCTAGGAGGTTTCCCACCTGGTTCGCATTCAATCCGGAATCCGGGGCGGAAAGCAGTTCCGACAGGCGTAGGCCCGCTGCGGCTTCGGCCGCCTGGTGTTTCTGGAAATACAGGCCGCCACCCGATTGCAGCAGGGGGAGGAATTCCGGAGGGCTGCCGATCACGGCGGCATACGCCCCGGCGATCCGGTTGGTATCGAATTCCCGGGCCAGGCGCATGGCCATGGACTTGGGGTTTTCCGCGGCCTCGATGATCGCCAAGTCTTGGGCGCCGGATTCCAATGAACCTGGAGCACTTCCCATACCAGACGGATATTCCGGCCGGTTCGCCAAGGACGCCAGCAGGACCTGGAGGAATTCCTCCAACCGCAGGGCAAGCAGACCGGGATCCAAGGGGACGCGTAAGCCGCCGGACCTCACCGCCGAAAGCAGGCAGCCCAGGACGGCATGGAAGGCCAGGTCGTCCGATTTTTCGATCCGGCGGGCCAAGGATCGGATCAAAGCCGCATCCACCCGGTCCAGGACACCGTTCTCCATGGCGGCATGTTCGATGCGACCCCACATGGATTCCAGGGGGTGTAAGGAAACGCCCAGGGTAACCGGCAGATTTCTGAGCAGGGAGGTCGGATTCGCCTTCATGCGCCTACCTCCTTGCTTCCAGGTTCGTTTTTACTGGTAGCCTCCTGGCCCAGTAAAAGGGAAGCGTTGATGCGGCCGCCGGTTCCCGCCAAACCCATGACCTTGGCCAGGTGGAGAGGAAAATCCCCGCGCATCTGGGCCGGAGTGGGGCGAAGGGCGAATACGCCGGATACGTCCGGCGACGTACCTGATACGACCGGTGGGGCGATCGAGCCGTCCCTATCTCCAAAAGCCTGCATACCGCGCAAGTAGGCGTAATAGATCCCGCCGAAATGGGTCTCGTACTCGTAATCCTGGATCAGACTGCGTAGCCATTTGTCCAGGGCCAGGGAATAGAGCATGTATTGCAAATCGTAACGTGATTCCTTCATGCTGCGATCCAGATCGGTGCGGGCATAATCGTCCAGATGGTTCGATTTCCAATCGAGCAAGTAGTAGCGGCCTCGGTGGCGGAACACCAAGTCAATGAAGCCCCACAGGTATCCGTCCGGAGAACCCGTCACGCCCGCCGCGGAACCGGAGCCGGAGGCCGGGTAGGGGAACAGGAATTCCATTTCCGGACGGCGCTGGGACACCTCCGCGAGACTGAACGGCGCGCCGCCGGCCGGATCCGGGATGCGGGCCCGCAAGGTGTTCCAGACCACTCCGGCCACCCCTGCCCGCCAGGTTTCCTCCATGCGGTGATCCTCCATGCAGCCATGGATCAGATCCCGTGTGGGCGCGTGGGCGAACAGGGCCTCGGGCGAGGGGGATTCCAGGACGGCATTGAAATCGATGCGCTCGAGGATCTCGTGGAACATGTTTCCGACGTCCTTGCCGCGGGGCAAAGCGTTGCCTGGGAACGGGGAGACCGCCGGATCCATATTTTCCGCGTCCTCAGGTACCCCGGCGGTTACAGGAGCCTCTTCCTTGTCGAAGCGTCCTTCCACCGTTTCCGCGGCCAGGCCATGGCTGTGGCGGACCAGATGGGAATAGGAGTTGAGCCTGCGTCGGCGCTTGGAGAAATCGGCTTCGGGACGGGCGAGGAGGTCCTCGCGGGGATAGCCGGCGAGGGGATCCTCCGCCGTGAACGGGGCCGTACGGTCGGACGAGGCCGGCCGGCCGGGCATTGCCGGGGACTCCGAGGAAACCCGTGGGACCAAGGTCGGCGCTTGCGCATAATCCTCGGGCGGAGCCCAGTGGTAAAGATCGGGTTTGAGCGAGGCTGCGGTGCGCAGGGCCTCGGCGACGAATCCGCCCAGAGGCCCGGTGGAGGCGTTTCCGGCGCCGCCTTTTGGAAGCACCGGTACGTAGAGTTTGTAACGCGCCCGGGTCAGCGCCACGTAGAACAGCCGGCGGTCTTCGCCATCCGACTCATCCTGGAAGGCCTTCCTGGCTTCGGTATCATCCTTGTCGAGATTAAACACGGTGTTGAGTCCGGCTCGGTATTTATAATGGGTGGCAGGCGGGTTTCCGGAAAAACACGCCAGAAAAACCACCGGGAATTCCAGGCCCTTGCTCACGTGCATGGTCATGAGCACGACCTTGCCGCCTTCGGATTCCTCGCGATGCATGTCCACGTCTTCGTCGGCGCCGGGAGGCGCGGCGCGCAGATCCCGCAGGCGCAGCACCAGGGCGGGCAGGCTCAGGTTTTTGGAGAGGGCCTCGCGCACCAGGTTCTGGCCGATATGGGTGAAATCCATGATGCGGCGATCGCTGTCTTCGTGCAGGCTTTCCCGGTAGAGCAGGCCGGTTTTGTACAGCAGGCAATGGAACAGGCGCTGCCAGCGTCGCCGTGATGCCAGGCGGATCCATTCCTCGAACAGGGGATGGGGCGATTCGGGAGCGCGCGTGGGAGGCGCATCCCCGTCGGCGCGGAAGAAACGGGTGAGCAGGGCGCGGGCATGTTTGCCAGCATCGCGCGGATCCTCCAGGGATTCCAGCACCGCCAGGAATTGCCCGGCCGCATCGCCTTGGTACAGGCCCGAACGGCGGTTGACCTGCACGGGGATCCCCGCTTCGCCCAGCACGCGTTCCAGTTGGATCTTCTCCGGGTTCTTGCGGACGAGCACGCAGATGTCCCCCCAGGCCAAGGGACGCAGCCTGCCCGTGGTCCGGTCCGGGATCTGCAAGCGTTCTGGCGAGGCCATCAAGGCCGCGATCTCCGAGGCGATCCAATGATTGACCCGCTTCTTGACCGCCGTTTTCTCGGGATCCTTGCGCGGTGCCGAGGTCCCGGGGCGACCGTCGGGGGAAGCTCCCGAGAAATCCTTGAGGATGATGGCTGCGGGGGTCCCGGTTGCGTCCAGGGATTGCTGGATGGGCAGGTCCCCATACTTCACGGGGAGGTAACCCAGGGGATCCGGCTCGGCGGGAAGGCGCCAGACCGTGTCGCCCGGATCCAGGGCCAGGGAATGGAACCAGCCGGTGTGGGTGAAGGCGGCGTTGTAGGCCTTGACCATGGCGCCGCTGGAGCGGTAGTTGGTGTCCAGTCCGAATCCCTGGGCCTTGCCCTCCCGGCTCAGGGCGAAGATTTCCTTGCGGGCCTCCATGTAGGTGTACACGTCGCCCCCGCGAAAGCGGTAGATGGCCTGCTTGGGATCGCCGATGAGATAGAGGGGATTGGCCGACCCGCTCTGGAGAAAGACGCGGCGGAAGATCTCCCATTGCAGGGGATCGGTATCCTGAAATTCGTCCACCAGGCAATAGCGGTAGTCCCGCCGCAACATGCTTACGCGTTCGTCCTTTTCCCGCAGGGCCAGGCATACGTCTTCGATCATGCTGTCGTAGGTGATGAAGCCGTTGGACCGGAGATGGGCCTGGGCCTTGGCGCGCAGGCCAGTGATGACCGCCCGCTGGTCGGCGAAGGCCAGGGCGGAACGCTCTTTCTCGATCTGCGCTGCGGCCGCGCGGATCCGATCCAGATGCGCCAGGAGGGCGACGAGTTCGGGCCAGGGAAGATCCGGGCACTCCTCGGCGGTGGGCATGAGAAACGAAAAACCCTGGGATCGGATTCCCGTCAGCCCCGCTTCTGCGACTTTGGCCGGCAACGACATAGCAATGGCCGTGCGCGCCTCTTCGTTTCCGGCGGCTTGATAGTCGATTGTGATCCGTAATACCGATTCCACCACTTGGGGTGCTTTGAAACGGGTGGTCTTGCTTGCGAACTTCACGTCGCGATAGCGGCGGGTGAACGCGTGATCCGCTTCCGTTCCAGCTTTGAGATGAGGGAACATTCCGGCGATTGCACGTAGGGCCCACGATGCTTCCGCCTCCAAAGCCGTGATCCGGGCGGGATCGAAGTTTGGAAGCAGGGTGTCGCCCCGCAAGGGATTGAAATCCAAGGCGATGTCGATGAGGCGCTTGGCCCATTTGGAATTGGGTCCCAGACCCAAGGCGTTCGCTTTGCTCCGGAAGGCCTCCAGCCCCTGGGAACCGGGACCGGCCTCGGACAGCCACGTAGATCGCATCTCTTCGAACAATACCCGCTCGAGCACCTCGCGTACATTCTTCACCAGCTCCTGGCTGAACAGGGCGTTGTTTTCGAAGGCGTATTTCCGCAACACCCGCTGGCAGAATCCATGGATGGTATGGATGGAGGCTCGATCGAAATTGTGATGCGCCAGTTTCAGGCGCGCCATGATATCCGGAGCCAGGCCGCCCTTCGCGATGCGCCAGGCGATGCGGCCGCGGATCTTGTCCTTCAATTCCCCGGTCGCCTTTTCCGTGAAGGTGAGCACCAGGATATCCTGCAAGGCCAGGTTCTCGGATTCGATCAGCAATCGGAGCACCAGGTGCTCGATGGCATAGGTCTTTCCGGTGCCCGCGGAGGCTTCCAAAAGGCCCGGCTTGGTCAGGTCCAAAGCCGCGACGGCTTCGGGGCGGTCTTCCGGAACCGGCACCGGGGAGGATCCGGCGGACGGGCGGGAAGCCATGGCCTTGCCCGGAACGGTCTTATCCTTCATGGCCCGGATCCGGTTTGAAGTTGAAGAAAGCGGTCAGGCGGGCGCGGATTTTCGCTTCCGCATCATCGGGAACGCGGGGATCCAGCAACACCTGGCTTTCCGGAAGCGCGGGCGCGAACCAATCCGGCGCATCCTCGGCGTATTCGAGTTCATCGCGCAGGGTCTGGGCGAAGTCCGCATGGTCAGGAAGGCGTCCATGGGGCGCCAGGCTTTTGACGATGACGTCGAACGGCAGCAGGTCGAAATCCCCGCCGGTGAGCACGGATTCCAGCAGGCTTTCCAGATAGGCACGCGCCTCTTCACGGGTCATGAGGAAGGGGGCCCAATTTCCGATCTCGTATTTTCGGGAGCCGGCGTACTTCTTGAATACGTAATAAAGGGTGAAAGGCGCGGCGCGTAGCCGCTCGCCGAGCGCGGAATCCGACGCCGCGGCGGCTACGTAGAATAGGAAGGCGGGAAGCAGGCGCCTGGGACCGAAGGTTCCCGACAGAAACACCACGGTCGCGCATCGTCCGTCTTCGGAGCGGAAAAGGCAGGGAAGGTCTCCATGAAGCGCGATTTCCCTACCCGCGGCGTTGAGCCGCACGGCCGGAAACCGCTGCACGGGAATGCCCTTCATGCGGTTGACGTTGCCCCGTCCCGATCCGTCCCCCAGGAGCAGTCCGGGAATGCATTCCTGGTTTCCGTGCTTTCCGAGGATCTGGAAGAATCCGTCCAGGCCGTCCAGCATGTCTTCGGCCCGTTGCCACAGCAGGTCCTGATCGAGATCCCGGTAATGACCTCCGGGCATCAGTCCCCGCAGGGCCAGGTTCTCGTACAGGTCCAGGAAATACCTGCGGCTGGATTCGCGCGTGCCTCCGTTCCCGTCGGCGATGCGTCGATGGATGACCTTCTGCAGCAGATCGAGATCCTTCGGCTTGGGGCAGAAGAACGGTTCGTCCTCCAGCTCCATGGGATCCTCTTCGCGATTGTCTCGGATTCCCAGCCGCTTGCGCAAGCCGTATTGCACCGGGTTTTCCAGATAGATCCGGAGATCGTCTAGAGGGAGGGACTGGGAGGCCGGTACCGCGGGTTCGCGCGCCGCAATCAACGGGATCGGGAAGATCTCCCGCGCCGGCGATAGATTCCTGCGGGCGCGAAGGATGCCCGGAAAGTCCGCTTGACGAGTCTTTTCCGCCTCCAGCCAGGCGAGCAGGCTTTCCTCGCGGAAAGGATTGGGAGGCGGGTCCCAGGGCAGACCGGCGTCCTTGCGGAACAGGGACGGCGCCCGCGACAGGAGCGGGACCGGGACCGAAAGGAAACGTTCGCGACGTCCCGATACCGCGTCCGGGGCCAGCACGCAGTCTTCGATATAATCCTTGAGTTCGTTCAGCACCGAGCACATCTGGAAGGTCTTGCCCTGCTGCACGTCCCGGCAGACGTAACTGAGTCGCAAGCGGCCCGAAGCGCAGATGAGGGTCTCCAGGAAAAGGTACCGGTTGCGGGCGGCGGGCTCGACATCGCCGATTACCCGCCGGTATTGGCGCAGGTCCAGGGTGGAAGCGGAATCCTCCTCGGGAAACTCGCCTTCGCCCAAACCTAGGACATAGGTCAGCTTGAAGGGCAGGGACCGCAAGGCGGCCAGTCCCGCCACGTTGACTCCGCCCGAAAGGTAGGGCTCGCGTCCGGCCTTCAGGCCGTCCAATCGGGAGAGGATCAGATCCATGGGTATCGCCGAGGATACCCCGTCGGTCTCCGAGACGTCGGAGTCCGTTGCGCCCGAATCCGCTGGTCCGCCTTTGCCCGCCAGGCTTTCCAGGGAATCCATCGACCGCAATTCCGTGGCGTAGCGCCGCAGTTCCGTTTCCACGTAGCCTTCCAGGGGCTGATCCTCCGGAGTGGAGAGGTAGCGGTCGAAAACGCCGGTGAGGATGTCCAGCCATTGGGCCCAGGTGCGTTTGCGTTCTTCGCGCAAGGGCGCAAGGTCCCGGTACAAGCCCTCCACGATCATCAAGAAGGCCTGCAGGGATTCGCGGTCCGGACTGTTTCCGTCGGCGAAAGGGACCACCTGCGAAAAGTGGCGAAGGTCGTCGTCATCGGGAGATTCCATCACCGTCCCCAGGATCAGCCGGTCTATGCCGTGGGTCCAGGTGTGAAGGGCTTCGGGGGCGTAGCCGCGCTTGCGTTTATCGTCCTCGTCGAAGCCGTGGAAAATGTTGAGCTTGGACGTCCAGCCGCTCCAGGCCTGGAGGATGGAATCATCGAGCCCCAGGCCGCTGCGGAAGCAGGGGTTGGCGGCCAGGGCGAAGAGCTCCCGGCGGCTGAAACGGCCGCGGGCGAGTTCGAAAAGCTGCAGCACGGCGCGGGCATAGTCGCTTTCCGAAGAGGCCGAGGCGTCGGAAAGGTTGAACGGGATATGGCCGGGATCGCCCTCTTCGCTCCGGCCGAACACGGCGGCGATCACGTGGCGGTACTTGTTCATGTCCGGGACCAGCACGGCGATGTCGTCCGGGCGCAGGGTGGGATCGCGGAAGAGGGAGTCCAATATCCCCTGGTGGACCGTTTCCACCTCGCGATGGATTTCCGGGCAAGCCAAAATCTGCAGGCTGTCGTCCTGGGGAACGCGCTCTTCGTCCGGCAGGCGGCCGCGGCGGTGGAGGACCGAATCCTGTACGGTGGAGAGCAGGGTCCGGGTTTCCGCTTCGCAGAAATATTCGAAGAAATCGTATCGGGTCACTTGGCACCAGAGCTGGATGTTCTCGCGCCCGGGCTTGCCCCATTGACTCAGCAGGGGGTTTTCGTTTTCCTCCAGGAGCAGTTCCTCGGCCTGGATCCTTTCCGTGGCGATGCAGATCCGGGTCTTCTCCTCTTCGCCCAGTTGCCGCCAGGAATGGTATTTTTTCTGCCGGAACAGATTCTCCTGCTGGCGATGCCGTTCGCCGGGGGTGAGGGCGTCCTCCCAATATTCCGCACAGGGATTGAGCGAGTAGATGAAAAAGTCCGCGTGCCGGCCCTGCAATCCGTCCTTGTCCGCCAGGCGCTGGATCAGGGAGCGATGGAAGGGAGAGATCTGGGAAAGGCCGAACAGGTGGTAACCTGGAGGTTCCCTCTTGGGATCCGCGGGTTTCCGCTTCTGGCCCAGCACCATTTCGGCATATTGAGGCAAGGTGTATTGGTACTGTCCCTGGCTTTCGCCGAGTGCATCCCGCAGGCCGCCGCTCCGGAACAACTCGTGATAAATTTCCTTTTGCCAATGTTCCAGGGTTTCGACCTGAAGGCGCAGGGATTTGGCCGAGTCCTTGAGGTAGTCCAGGAAGCAGTCCCTGCCAAGCTTCCACTGATGGGCCAAGCCCTGGTAGCCATGTTCCTGAACCCGGCTATATTCATATTCCCGGAAGAATCCCGCCAATTTGCGCGACAATTGGCACAGCCTGCGGGCATAAACCGATTCCCGACCCGTGCCCGCTCCGGCCTTGTCCAAATATTCCCGGGCCACCGGGGGCGGCAGCCTCCGCAGCAGTCCTAGGATGAGAAGCTGCAGCCCTTGTTCGTCCAACAGGCGCGCGGGCTTGCGGAAGGCCACCACGTGCTCCAGATCCAGGGCTTCCAGGCGCTGCCACAGGGTCCGTTCCAATTGCAGGAAGTCCACATTGGCGATGATGCCGCGTTTTTCCGCCAAGCGCATCTGCACCCAGCGCTTCATGGCCGGGGTGGGTGTGGCGATATGGGGCGAACGGAACGGGTCGGACCAATCCAGGTTCAAGGACAGCTTGTCCAGAAGGACCGCGGGCGAATTGCTGAAATACAGTTGGGCCGACATGCCGTTCCAGAAGGCTTCCCGGAACGGGCGCCGATTCCAATAATAGCTTCAGTCCCAGTCCACGCAGAGACAAATCCTGTCCAAATGACCTTTTCTGACCCCAATCGACAGTTTGAAAAATTCTTGTTGGCGACCCCCCCCACCGAGCATCTAATACTTGATGGTACCGGTAAATTAAGTGATGATACCAGGGAGGCAAGCTCCCGGCAACGGAAGCGTCCGCAATGCCGGATTCCGTTTCCACTAAAAAGGATGTTCGCATGAATACTCGATTGACCCGTATGATGCTCACCGGCGCCGTGACCCTGGTATTGGGGTTGAACCTCTCCATGATCGGATGCTCGAACAACAGTGTAGGCTCGATCGATGAACCAACCAAACCGGGTGGCGGTACCGGCCTGGATGGCGCGGGTAAAGGTCCTTCGCCGGTGATTCTCGGGCAAGCGGGCGAATACGTGATCCTCGCTAAAACCGGAATCTCGACCACCGGGACCACGGCGGTAACCGGAAACCTCGGGGTGAGCCCTGCCGCAGCGACTTTCATCACCGGGTTCTCCCTGATATCCCCGCCCAGCACCTTCTCCACTTCGGCGACGGTCACGGGCAAGGTGTTCGCCTCGGACTACGATTCCCCGACCCCGGCGAATCTGACCACCGCCGTGCTGGACATGGCGACGGCCTATACCAACGCCGCCGGACGCGCTCCGGATCATATCGAACTGGGTGCCGGTGATATCGGGGGCCGCACGCTTTCTCCCGCCGTCTACAAATGGGGCACCAGTCTCCTTATCCCATCGGATGTCACTCTTTCGGGGGGGGCCATGGACG
>JALYSE010000189.1:0-4878 GCA_030854955.1 Fibrobacterota bacterium
TCAGTCTACACGTTGGAAGGTTACCGTGGCCGTATCCTTGCGGCCCGAATCGTCTGATGCGATGGCGGTCACGACGTAGGTCGCCCGCAGGGAAAGGCCGATGAACCTGGCTTCCCAGGTAGCGCCTGTGAAGGTCGCATTTCCGGGCGAAGTGCCGTTGGGTGTGATGGTGACCGCAATGCTGGAGGCGTTCACGTGGGAACCCTCGATGGTCAGACTGTCCGAAGTGAGGGTGGCCGGCGTCGCCCCGATGGTAATCTCCACTTCGCAAACATTGTTGCAATCGGAATCCCTGCAATCGGCTCGGCCGTCCTCATCATTGTCTAAGATGTCCGTGCAGTTTTCGGCCACGAAAGGGACGATCTTGGTGGTCTGCTCGCATTTCGATGCGGTCAATACGGTCAGGATGGCGGCCGCTCCGGCGATTGTCGCGAGCGTTCGGGATGCCTTCATGTAATTCCTCGGAGGGTGCGTTGTGCGTCAGTGAAAATAGCTACTTCCAGCGGTATAAACCAAGGTGGCCCATGATCACGGCGGCCAGCACGATAGGGACGTGGAGGATTTCGCACCAGATCAGGTCCCGCAAAATCCCTTTATGACCCAGGCGACGGGAGGTGATGGCCAGGAAGACTCCGTTGCACAGGATTTTCGCGGCCGCGGTCGCGAAATACAGGGACCAGGGGACCCATCCTGCGGTGGCGAGGATGGGACCGACGGCCAGCCACCAATAGAATGCGTAGATGCAGGACAATAGGGCGACGAACCCTTTCTCTTCATAATGGGCCCCATTGCTCGCCCAACGGGCCCGCTGGGTCAGCATGGATGCCCAGGTGTGCGCGGGGGAGGTGGTCACGCACGCGTCCGGGGAAGGGTTGTACGCCACTTTCCATTCTGGGACCTTCTGCATTTTACGGACCAGCATGTCGTCATCGCCCGAGACCGTATCCTCCAGCCCCTGGAATCCGCCCACCGTTTCGTACAGAATTTTGCGGTAGGCCAGGGACGGGGCGCTGGCGATCATGGGGTTGCCCAGGGCGAAGGTCGCGGCTTCGATGCTGACGAGCCCGAAGACTTCATGTTCCTGGTACCTAGACAGGAGGGTTCCCGTCCCCCGTATGCGCTTGGGTCCCTGTACGATGCCGGTATCGGATTCGAAGCGCGTGGCCATGGAGCGCAGCCAGCCCGGACGCGCTAGGCAGTCGGCGTCCGTGGTCATCAGGATTTCCCCTTTGGCGGCGGCGAATCCCGCGGCCAGGGCCCGCTTTTTGGGGCTGGGGATTTTCGGAGAGTCGACAGGGATGTTCACCAGGGAGAACCTCCCATCCTTGGCGCAGAAACCGCGGATGATGGCTCCGGTCCCATCGGTGGAGCGATCGTTGACGCAGATGATTTCCCACTCCCCGGAATAGTCCTGTTCGGACAAAGCACTCAAGGTTGAATGCGCATGCTCTTCTTCGTTGCGGAGAGGGACGATGACGGAGACGCTAGGCAGGAAGGGAAGGCTTCCAGCAGGCATAGGTGAGGATTCGGTCCGGGATACGGCCGCAGAAACGCGCGAATCGCCCGCGGAACTGGAGGCGAGGTCCCGGTCCACGGTTGCGCGGCCCCGGTTTCTGGTGGCCGGGGTGCGTCCCAGGCGCAGTCCGCCCACGATGAAGAGGGCCAACATCCCGCAATAGACTAACGTCAGGAAAATGACAAATGGGATCAATTGCAAGCCCGCGCCATAGGATGGAAAATATACATCCGGGAGCGATTGGGCGGATGCTATCTTTCCCTCCCATGAAGCCACGCAGAGCCAAAATCCTAGCTACCATGGGCCCCGCCCTCGAAGACCCCGCCATGCTGGAACGGGTGATGAAAGCGGGGGCCAACGCCTTCCGCATCAATTTCTCCCACGGAGATCGGGCGCAACATATCCGTTACCTCTCCCTGATCCGGACCGCTTCCCGCAAGCTCAAGCGGCCCTGTGCCATTCTCGCCGATCTGATGGGTCCCAAGGTTCGCGTGGACGCCCGCGAATACAACCTCGAGAACGGCTCGGAAGTCTGTCTCGTCGCCCGGCCCGGCGATCCCGCCCGCGCCGAAATCGGCATCACCTATCCCGGCCTGGTGGATTTGATGGCCCCCGGGCAGCGCATCCTGCTCGACGACGGCAAATTGGAAATCCGCGCCGAGCGCGTGATAAAAAGGGAAAAAGGACCCGGCAAGAAGGTCGTCTGCCGCGTCATCCGCGGCGGCTATCTGAGTCCGAACAAGTCCCTCAACGTTCCAGGAGTGGACCTGCGCCTTCCCGTCCTGAGCAAAAAGGACAAGGAAGATTTACGGTTCATCGCCACCGCCGGTTTTGATTGGATCGCCGCTTCCTTCATCCGCAACGGCGCCGACGTCAATTCCATCAAGAAATACATGGCCACTCTCGGTGTCACCATCCCCCTGGTCGCCAAGGTCGAAAGCGCCCAGGCCGTCGATAACCTGCGGAACATCGTCGAAGCCGCCGAAGGCGTGATGGTGGCGCGCGGCGATCTGGGCGTGGAACTTGAACTCGAATTGATCCCCACCGTCCAGCGCAGCGTCATCCTGTTAGCACGGGAACTCGGCAAGGTCACCATCATCGCCACCCAGATGCTGGAGTCAATGATGGTTTCCTCCCGCCCCTCCCGGGCCGAGGTTACCGACGTTTCCACTGCGGCTCTGGCCAGAGTGGACGCCCTGATGCTCTCGGGCGAAACAGCCACCGGAAAGTTCCCGGTCGAGACGGTGGAGATGATGGACCGCATCATCCGCACCGCCGAGGCGAACCTGGAAGAGGAGATCGTGGACATCACCCATCCGGAAACCATCGCCCTCGTGTGCGAGGCTGGCCTTTACCTGGCAGCCAACAGTAAAGCCGCGGCCATGGTCTCCATCAGCACCCATGGGACCACCCCCCGCATCCTTTCTTCGTATCGCGGCAACATTCCTGTAGTGGTGGCCTGCACCAAGCCAGCCATCCATCAACGGAGTTGCCTCTACTATTCCGTCCAACCCACCATGATCAAAGAGGTGGGCAATCCGGAATTGGTGTTCCGCCACCTTGAAAGCGAACTTAAGGCCATCGGATTGGTCAAATCCGGAGACGTCATCATCTTCACCTTCGGTCACCCTATCCATACTCGCCTGGGAACCAACAGCATCAGGCGCTGGATCGTGGACGTCCCTTCCAGCCCCACCCGGTCGTCCCGCAAAAAATCGAAATGATGGGATTTCCGGCAGGCGGACGCATTCTCAATGGAAATGGATGGGTGAGTAGGCGCGCATCGCATCCACCTGGAGGAACTGGTTTTCCTCCGGACACCAGCCGGTAAGCTTGCCCCCGTAAACGCATCCCGTATCCAGGCCCTTGAACATCGGTAGGTCGATGAGGCCCCGTTGGGCCCAGTGGCCGAACACGACGATCTTATTTCGATTCACGCATTCGAACCAGGGCGGGTCCCCCGGCTTATTGAGATTGTTCCCCTTTCCATCCCAGGTGCGAATCTGCCTGAGGACGCGAGGAGACATCTTCGAGAGGGTTTTTCTTCCCGGCTCCAAGCCCGCATGGACCAAAATGATGTCGTCGAGCTCCACGAACAGGGGCCAGGAAGCCACATAGCCTATCCATGCCTCGCGTTCCGATCCCAAGGATTCGAGATAATCCCGGTGTTTGGGTTCCAGGCCGGCCCGGGTCTGCCGGGCGGCTTCGAGCAGGGAAAAATCATGGTTTCCCACCACCACTGTGGCTCTCAAGTCCATGAGTCGCCTCAATGTACCCGGAACGTTCGGTCCTTTTCCGATCACGTCGCCGACGGAGAAAAGCCGGTCCACGCCGGGCCGGAATCCGAACCGGGCCAATAGCCCATCCAGTTCCGCCAAGCAGCCATGCAGGTCGCCGACAAACAGGCGACGGGGTTTGGTATCAATGTTCATGGTCATAAAAGGGGAATCAGCAGGGAAGAATATACATCCTGGCCCGGTAATTTTTAACTTCTCGGTCAGACTGGCGGAATTGCGGAAATGGCTGAAGATAAAGACCTCGTTCACATCCTGAAGCTTCTTGACGACGAGAGTCCCACGGTAAGGAATCGTGTCTGGGAAAAGCTCGAGGCCAACCTTCCCGCCTGGGAGGCCGGCATCCGGGCCCGATTGGACGATCTGCCCAGCGCGCCCCGCCGAAAGTTATTGGACCTGCTTTCTGGCAGGGCCCGCAAAGGGTTCCGTTCCTCCTGGCTGCGATGGCGGGAAATGACCACGGACATAGACAAGCTTGAAGCCGCCCTGTCCGGCTTGTCCTGGTATCTGTCCGAAAATTCCGCCGGGCGGGATATGGGAAACCCGGCCGAGAACCCGCATCAGTCGACCCGACAAACCGAGGAGGGTAATGATCCGCTCCCTGAGGGTTTCGGGGAATCCGAAGAGGGCGGGGATGGGCCAGTTTTCGATCCGGATGGAATCGAATTCGAAAGGGCGGAAATAATCGCCAGGATCGAACCTCCCGGTCCCATCGATGGCCCACCGCGACATCCGGATCTAGGACCATTGCTAGACGGCCTTGCGACCGAGTTCCGGGAAACGGGCGGTGCCTTGCGGCCCTCGGCCCTGGCTCATTTCTTGTTTAGCGACAAGGGTTTGAAGGGTTCCGAAAATAATTATTACAACCCCGGCAACAGCGATCTGGTGCAGGTGATCGAAAAAGGCCAAGGTATTCCCATCAGCCTGGCTTGCATCTACATGCTGGTCGGACATCGCCTGGGATTCGAAATCTCGGGATGCGACGTGCCCGAGCATTTCATCAAACTGTAATGGGATGAAGGGATTTATATAATAATATATTGTTTCGAAGGCGGATTTGCCTTTTAG
>JALYSE010000189.1:4888-9190 GCA_030854955.1 Fibrobacterota bacterium
ATGCGACGTGCCCGAGCATTTCCTCACCCGCGCCTCCGAGGACGGCAAGGACATCATCATCGATTGTTTCGACGGCGGCAGGGCCTTGGACTCCGATCGCCTGGGCCAACTGGAGCGGAAATACGCGCCGGAGTTCACCCGCCTGCTCAAGTCACCGGCCCAACCCGAGGCCATCGTCGCGCGGGTTCTGCGCAATCTGATCAATGCCTATCACCTGACGGGAAACCGTCAGGCGAGCCAATTCATGTGGTCCCTGGCGGAGGATTTGCGCGGGGATCGCGAAGGGGAGAGGGGCCTCAAAGGGGAATCCGGCGGGGATTAGCCGGGAACAAAATCCGGGATCCGGCTTTCGGAGATCATTTTTTGAAAATGGGCTTTTGGACCCTCCAAAAGTTACCCATCACCGCTACCAATACTCTTCCGTATGCAGGCTTCCCTGGGCCTGGGTCGAATGCACCGTGTAGCCCAAGGGTTCCAGCATGGTGCACACTTCATGGATCATGGCGGGGTTGCCGCATAGAAAGACCGAGGTCTTGGCCGGGTCGAGATCGGTTTCCAATTTGTCCCGCAGCATATGCGATTGGAAATACTGGGTGATACGCCCGGTCTCCCCGGTCCACCAAGGATCTTCCTTGGTCCGGGTGATGGCGGGGACGTACAGAACATTGGGCAGGGACCGGGATAGTAGTCGCAATTCATCGAGATATCCCAGTTCCCAGCTGTGCGCTGCGCCGTGGAGGATGACGAAGCGGAATGGGTAAGGCTGCAGGGCATGGCGGCGCATCATAGAAACATAGGGCGCGAGCCCGGTTCCGGTGGCGGCCAGGATTACCGTCTTATGTTCCTTTGGAACCGAATCCAAGGTGAAGAAACCGCGGATCTTGTCGCCGACCATGACGCGATCGCCGGGTTGCAGGGAGACCAGCCTGGGGGTCAGGGCGCCGTTGGAAACCGCCGAGATGTAGAACTCGAGGAGATTGGGCTCGTGTCCGGCCGATGCCAAAGAGTAGGCGCGCATGACCATCCGGTCGGCCTTGCTTTCCTTCAGTTCCGGGGGGCTGCCTTCGCGGCGGGGGACATTGGAGGAGATTCCGAGCAGCACGTATTGGCCAGGGATGAATTCCGGCATGGGTTTGTCCGGTTTCACCTTGAGGATGAACAAGTCCGGAGTCAGCGCCTGTTTGGAGACCACGACGGCATTGTACTTTTCGGTGACCGCGTCCATGAGAAAACCCCCGCTCCTAAAGGTAATCTCCCCTCCCTTTCCGAAGATTCCTTATTCAAGTACTTTGAGGGAACCGGCAATTCCGGCCCCGAAACCCTTCGGGGCCAGTAACCACGGTCATCTCAATACCCATGTCCACCTACGTCATCAACAATCGCATCCCCCGGTTTCCCATCAAACCGCATTATCCGGACCATGCCGGGTTGCAGAACCGCCTGGTGGAAATCTTCCAGATCTGGCTCAAAGAGCGCTTCATCTCGAACCTGGTGCGCCGCAAGACCTGCTCTCAGCTGTATGATTTTTCGGTGTGGATGGGGGATAGGAATGGCTTGGTTGAGACCTCCCGCGGAGAGGACTTCACAGGCTGGTGTTCCGGTATGCGGATGAAACCCCAATCGGATTGGGACGATTTCCTGACCTATGCGCGCAAAAGAATTCCCGGCCTCGAGTGGGAGGCCGTGACGCCTGGGGAGACCCGGGAAGCCTAAAAGATCTGCTCCTTGCAGGGGGGTCGGAGATCCGTGCAGGTCAATGAAGTAATCGGTTTTCATTAGGTAGCCAAGGGCCTTCTCCCTAGGGCGGCCCTGACTCCCGCTCGGCCATCCCCGCGAGGTTGACTTGCAATTTTCTCGGCGCTTTCGGGAAAGGGCGAGGCCATCGCCTATAGCTTCCGGCAGCCCGGCCGACACCAGGTTTGAGTACCTTTTGCAAGGGCTTTTTGCGGCCCGCAGGAAGGGTTGGGCATGAGTTATCAGGATCGAGTCCGGGCGCGCACCAGGGAAGCCGGTAATACCGTATGCGTGGGGATGGACCCCGTTCTCAAGAAAATTCCCGGCCAGGCCCCGCCCGAGGAAAAGATCAAGCGATTCTATTCCGATATGCTGGACGCCATGCTGACGCGGAACGTACTGCCCGCGGCCGTCAAGCCGAATATGGCCTATTACGAGGCCGTTAGCCTGCCTTGCCTGCTGGTCCTTAAGGACCTTATCGCAGCTTTCAAGCAGGCGGGGGTGCTCGTGGTGCTCGACGCCAAACGCGGCGATATCTCCAGTACCTCCGGGGCCTATGCCCAGATGGCCTTTCAGGTGTTCGGAGCGGATGCCGTGACCCTCGCCCCCTACATGGGATTGGACACGGTCAAACCCTTCCAAGACGTCGCCAAGGATCATGGCATTTACGTCCTAGTGCGCACCTCGAACCCAAGCGCGAAGGATTTCCAGGATCTCCCAGTTGGAAATGAGGGGGTCCCCCTGTATCGCAAGGTTGCGGAAAAACTAGCGGATTGGAACGATGGGAGCCTCGGTGCCGTGGTGGGCGCCACAGCCCCGCGCGAACTGCAGGATTTGCTGGCCTATTGGAAGGGACGGGGCAGGGATGTCCCTGTGCTGATTCCCGGCATCGCCATCACCGGGGTTTCCGGGGGCCAGACCGGTAGCGTGGCGGATGTTTACCAGGCCATCAAGGACGCGGGCAGTGACCCTTGGCTTCACCTGATCAACAGCTCCTCCGGAATCAATTACGCTTACGAAAAATACCCGGACCTGAAACCCGCCCAGGCTTCGGTCGCGGCGTTGGAAGAATTGGTTTCGGAGATCGCGGGAAAGCTTTAAGGCGGCAATCGGACGGGGCCGGAGCCTCAGTCCGGTAGACGAGCGGGAAAGAGAGGGGGACGGAAAGGGGGACGGAAAGGGAAAAGGGCCACGATTTCCCTGGGCGGCTTGATGGCCCGTCCCTCAGGATGCATGAACGCATGCTCCGTATACCCCCTCGCCAACAATTCCTCACCGCGCCTCACTTCATATTCGAAATGGATCCGCGCCAGCCCGTGCCGCCACCTCAAGGTGCGGATGGTAAGTTGGTCCCCATACCGGCCCGGCTTCAGATACTCGCAATGGGAGGTCAGCACGGGGATCAGGACGTTCCGCTTCTCCATTTCCCAATAGGGGTGTCCCAGTTCAGCAAGGGCGGATGTGCGCGCCACTTCGAAGTACACCAAGTAGTTGGCGTAGTAAACGAATTTCATGGCGTCTGTTTCCGAGTAGCGGACCTGGATATTGATTTCGCTCTGATTGCCGGTTGTCGAGAGGTTTGAAGAGGCGGTGGGTCCGGTCATTCTGAATCCCATCAAGCTTGCACGGCGGCCAGAGTGGCGACCGGAACAAGCTGTTTTTTCAGGCGGGTGACGGTGGTTAGGATCCAAATTGTGGCGACCGTGGCCGTGCAGGCGCTGGCGATGAGTGGGGCGTAGTGCAGACCGTATTCCCCATGGGTGCGGGCCAGAAGCCAGCCTAAGGGAGCGGCCACAAGTAAAAGCCGCATGGTGTTCAGGAATAGAAAGGGCATGCCCCGGCCCAATCCCTGGAAAGCTCCGCTGGAAACGATGCTGACCCCGGCGAACCCGAAGGCCAAGGTACTGAGGCCCAGGTAGTGGTAGGCAGCCGGAAAAGTGGCCGGGTCGGGATGGAACTTGGCCAGGATGGGCGCACGCAGGAAATGTACCAGGAGGCCTATTACGGAAAGGGAAATGAAGGCGGTGAGCAGGCCCATGCGGACCGTCCTCGCCACGCGGTCGTACTTTCCGGCTCCGAAGTTCTGGCCCACCAGGGAGAGGACGGCCACCATGATGGACAGGGCAGGGAAGACGGCCAGAGTTTCCAACCGGGCGCCGATTCCGATAGCGGCCTGGGCCGAAGGGCCGAAATCTGCGGCCAGGCGCGTCATGACGAAAATGTTGATACCGGTCAGGGATTGGGAAAGGATGGAGGGAAGTCCCACTCTGAACGCGTCCTTCATCCCGGAGCGGTCGCCCCAGTTCGGCCAGAGGCGCAGGGCGAACACGGTGCGTTTGCGGAGATAGATGGTTAGCACTACCAAGGCGGTCAGGAGGTTTGAACCGGAGGTGGCCAGGCCGGCACCGGTGACTCCCAATCCCAGACCGGTCCATTCGATGCCGGCGAAATGGAATCGGGAGAAAATCAGGAACGGCGCGCCGGCGATATTGACCGCAGTTCCGAACATAAGTCCGTTCATCAAGGTGCGGGTATTACCTTCCGCCCGCAAACCTGATCCCCAAAGCA
>JALYSE010000190.1 GCA_030854955.1 Fibrobacterota bacterium
CGTTGCGATGGCCTTCAAGCTCGGAAAGTTGGAAACGGAATTCTTTCAAATCCTGGTCAGTTATGCCCAGGCAAGAACCAATGATGAAAAAGACCTATTCTATCAGAAAATCCTCCGCAATAAACGCTATGCCACCACCAAGGTCTTGGACCGGAGTCAATACGATTTTTTCAGCCATTGGTACATCCCCGTGGTCCGGGAACTGCTCACCCATAAGGATTTCAAGGGGGATTGCGCATGGATCGCGGAGCGGATCTATCCCAGGATTAGCCTTACCCAGGTTGAGAGCGCAAAAAAAATTCTTGAAGAACTGGATATGGTTGAGTGGGATATTGGATCCGACCGGTGGCGATGCACGGAAACCTCAGTCAGGACGGATTCCGAACCTGCCCATCTCGCACTCAGGAATTATCATATGTCGGTCATCCAAATGGCCCATGACTCCTTGAAGAATTTCAAACCCGCCGATAGGGATATCCGATCCATTACCCTCGGCCTTTCGGAAAGCGGGTATTTGGAATTGAAATCCCGGATGGAGAATATCTGGAAGGATCTGTTGGACTTCGCTGGAACCCAGAACGAAACGGAAAAGGTCTATCAGGTCAATCTCCAATTGTTCCCCATGACCCGGGACAAAAGGTATTAGCATGCACGGAACCGTCTTGATGCTTTTCTTCGTGTGTCTTTCCTTTGTATTCCTTCACTGTCTCCCCGGGCAGGTTGCGGGGGGCGCCGGAGCCGGGAATCCCCCCTCGCCCCAGGCCGAAATCTCCCTCTCCGTTTTGGCCTATGCGAAATCCGCGCCTGCCCAGCCGAAATCAACGGCCTCGCCTTCCCGGAGCACGGTCGATGCGCTTGTCACCGTGGACTCGGTGGGTTCAATAATCGCGCTGGATTCCATCCGGCTGTCGGCCGCGTCCATCGATATCGATATGCCACCGGGGGTATCTTGCCTGGCTGTTGAAAATTTCGAATGTGCGGAAAACGAGGTTTCCTTGCCGGGTCCGTTTGAAATGGAACTCGTTACAGGAACAACGGTTCCTAAAATGAACATCCTCAGGCTACCCAAAGGAAGCTACACCCGTTTTGGATTGGAACCCAGGGAGTGGAACGGAAATGCCGGATTCCCCGCCAACATGGATTCGACCAACTTCAGCCTCTGGGGCAGCGTTTCCGCTCCGGGGAAGGCGCCGATAAAATTTGCCTTACGCGTCTACCTTGAGGATGGGATCGACTTCACGAATCCCATCGGTCTGATCGCGAAGTCCGATTCGCTCAACCGCATGGTCCTTTCCCTGCAAGTCAACGGTTGGTTCGCGGGAACGGATTTGGTTTCCTGCCTGGAAAGCGAACCGGCCAAGGTGGACAGCCTGGGTGTCTTGCGTGTGAGCGGCAATGCGGTTTGCGGCGGATTGGGAAAGCGGATGTCCCGCAACGTGGACGGATCCGGCGGATTGGAAGATGAGGATGAGATGGAGGAGTAAAAGCGGCCCAATCCGTTTACGGTACATGGCCTAGACAAATAGGCAAAAGGTTTCCCGCCTGTCGGTGTAAGCACGAGTCCCAACAAATACCAGGAGAATCGAATGAGTAAGCTTGAGTCCAAGCGGACCGGTGAATTTCTATTGCCGTTTTTTACGGCGGGTCTGGCAATGGCCTTCATGGCATGCGGTCAATCCGCATCCGAACCGGCGGCTCTATCGCCCGAGGAATCCGAGTATGTCAGGATCCGGGGCCTATACGATTCCGCGATCGTAACCGGGCCCAACCAAGCCCAATGGATCTCCCGAGCCACGGCTCAATGCGATGCGTACCTGGCGGCCTACCCCGGGAGCCGCAGGGTCGATGATGTCACCTTTTCCAAGGGCCGTATCCTATTCGAAGCGACGAGGTACGACGAAGCGAAATCAAGCCTTCGCGCCGTTCTGGTGATCCAGTCGGACAGCAGTAGGAGAGACGACGCCGAATACTATCTCGCCCGCAGCCTGTTCGAACAGGACAGCCTGGCCGCGGCTCAGATCCTTTTCGCCGGGTTCGAAAAAAAATATCCAGCCAGTGTCCAAAATGGTTCAGCCCTATACTATGCCGGGCTTTCCGCCTACAAACGCGGAATTCTTGATACGGCCCAACTGCTGCTTCAGAAAGTGTTGGATAAGTATCCCACCACCCAAAAGCGCGATGACGCGCAATATTTTCTGGCCCGTACGCTCAATGACCGGAAAATTTACCCGGCAGCATTGGCAGGTTTTCGCGCCCTGTATGCAGCCGCCCCCACCGGACCTTATGCCGACAATGCCTTGTACTATCAGGGCAATGTCAGCTATTCCCTCAAGGACTATCCGGGTACCATCACCCTCATGCGCGAATTGGTATTGCGGTTCCCCGTTTCCCTTTATTTCGACAATGGGCTCTATTTCATCGGCAAGGCCCTCTACCAGCTGGGGAAACCTGCCGAAGCTGAAATGGAATTCAGAAAAGTGGCGGACATGGCGCCTCCGGGAACCTCTTCTCCTTATGCACTTTATTACCTGGCCAGGATCCGGTTGGATGCGTCCGATTGCAGCGGTGCCGCGGTCCCGATAAAGCGACTGCGTGCGGAATTTCCGGCGTCCACGCCCTTGGCATGGGCCGAGGCCCGGGCCGTGGCCAAAGGCTGCGCCATTCCATGAGAAAGGGATATAAGCTGGCGGCCATCCTCCTCTTCCTGGTCGCGCCATTGTCCCTCATCGCCTATAAGGTCTTCGGCTTGGGGTATTCCTTCGACCATGTCGTTCCATGGAGGGGCTATTCGGTCGTTCTGGATCTCAAATTCGAAGGCCATGGGGATTCCCTGGATATCCGGACCTTTCTGCCCGTGGGGGAAAAGCGTCAGCGCATCTGGGAGGAAAGGGTGGAATCGGATTCCCTGTCCCAATACATCCGCATCGATTCCGCGGGCAACCGGATCGTCAACCTGTCTTCGGGGGCCATCAGCGGGTCCCGACGGGTCCGCATCGGTTACAAGGTTCTGGCGGAACGGCTGACCTTTGCCTTGGAGCCGGATATCGGGACGGAATCGGTCTTGGGGGCGGAATCCGGTTCCACTCTGGACTCGACCCGGATGCTCCCTGTGGGGCACCTGGAAATACGCGGCCTCCTGGAGCGCATCGCACCTGACCGGGACCGCATGGTTCCGCTTCTCAATGCCGTGTTTACTTATGCCGTCGACAGCATCCGCTATCGTAATTTTTCCGGAAGCACGGATGCGCTTACGGCTCTCCGTCTCGGGGAGGCCAGTTGTAATGGGAAGAGCCGCCTCATGGTTACGCTGTTGCGCACGGCGGGAGTTCCGGCCCGGCTGGTAGGCGGATTGATACTGACGGGAACCTCCAAACGGACTTCTCACCAATGGGTGGAAGCCTTTGTTTCCGGACACTGGGTACCGTTTTGCCCCACCAACCGGCATTTCGCCGAAATCCCCGGGAACTATCTCGCCCTTTATCGGGGCGACGAAGTGCTGTTCAAGCATACGTCCAACATCAATTTCGACTACGAATTCCAAATCGAACCCATCCTGGTGGGTAAGGAGGAAATCGGCCTGGGACGGGAGCAACTCGGCGCCATTATGCGCATTTGGGAGGTGTTCGACCGGGTGGGATTGGATATCGGCGTGCTCAAGGTCCTGCTGCTCATTCCCATCGGCGGCTTCGTAACCGTGCTGTTCCGGAACATCGTGGGCCTGGAGCCGTTCGGCACCTTCCTGCCGGCGCTCATCGCGTCCTCTTCCAAAGAGACCGGGCTGGCCTGGGGAATGGGTTCCTTTTTCCTGGTCATCGGCATTTGCGCCATTTTGCGCGGGGTGCTGGAAGGTTTCAAAATCACCCACACGCCCAAGCTCGCCATTATCATGATCTTCGTCGTGGCCTGCATGTTGAGCCTGACCTATGCGGGACTCACCCTGGACATGCGGCAAATCGCGTATGTGTCCTTGTTTCCCATCGTGGTCCTGACCATGACGGTAGAGCGGTTTTCCCGCACGGTGGTGGAAGACGGAATGAGCGCCGCGCTCAAGCGGAGCCTGGTGACGGCACTGGCCATCCTTTGCTGCTACGCGGTCATGTCCCTGAAGGTTCTGCCCCTCATCCTCATGGCTTTCCCCGAGGCGCTGCTCATCCTGGTGGCCTTGAACCTGTGGGTGGGCCGATGGGCGGGAATCCGGATCATGGAATATTGGCGGTTCCGACATTTCCTGTTCCGCGGCAAGGGCTGGCAAACTCCGGATATCAAAGGGCAGAAATGATAACGTTCAGATATCCGTACATACTGGGGCGGTTCACGTCCATCAAGACCGGCCTGCAGGGATTCCTGGCGAGGAAGGATACCCTGTTGGGAATGAATGCGCGTAACCTGGAGATTATTTTCCCCCATAATCAGAGACGTGATTTCCCCTTGGTGGACGATAAGGTCGTCGCCAAGGAACTGATGATCGCGGCGGGTATCGCGGTACCCCGGACCTATGATGTTCTGGAAGGATTTCCAGACCTGTCCCGGCTCGATCACATCCTGGCGAGCCACGAGGAGTTCGTCCTCAAGCCCGCCTGCGGATCCGGAGGGAAAGGCATTTTCCTGGCCGCAGAACGCGCGCCGGGCGGAGTACGGACGGCTTCCGGAAGGTTCGTCACCCGGGATGCGGTGCGTCAACACATGGCCGAAACCCTGTTCGGCAATTTCTCGACCAACCGTTCCGACCGGGTGCTGGTGGAAGAAAGACTCCATCCCCATCCGTTCTTCCGGGATTTTTATCCGGTCGGATTGGCTGATATCCGCGTGATCGTCTTCCGCAGGAATCCGGTCATGTCCATGTTACGGCTTCCCACGAAAAAATCAGGTGGCACGGCGAACCTCCACCAGGGTGGGGTGGGAGTGGGCATCGAAATCTCGACGGGACGGACTTTACGGGCGGTTTGCCGGGGCGATTCCCTGCTAAAGCATCCCGACAGCGGCAGAGCGTTGTTGGATGCGGTGATTCCGGCTTGGAAAAGCATTATCGCGGTCGCTTCCAGTGCGGCGGCGCGGGTCCCCTTGGGGTATGTGGGCGTCGACATCGTCATGGGCCCCGATGAGCGGCCCATTGTGCTCGAATTGAACGCGAGGCCGGGGCTTCAGATCCAGAACGCCACCGGCATCGGATTGCGCGGAATCCTTTCGGCAGGACCGGTCCCATGTTGAAATCCATGTTCGGCCGGGATGGCATATTGCCCTTCGTCCTCGTGTTTTCCCTGATCGGCATCTGGCTGATGAACCTGGAAACCCGGGTCGATTCCCAGGCGGAGCGTTCGACCCGGATCCGTATTCGCGCCTCCGGACTCTCGGACAGTTTGCTGGATGAACGGACGATTGCGCCGGACCTGGCGAAACTCTTGAGAGAGGGCGACTCCCTGGAAAAGAAAGGGGAAGGGCTCAGGGCCGCGCGCTTGTTCCAGGAAAGGGCGGCATCGGTCCCCGATTCCATGAAGGGGTATCTGCTCTTCAAGGCGGGCCAGATGCTCATGGCGATGGACGAGGATTCCCTCGCCACCCAGGCCTTCCGCAAAAGCATGAACGCACCGGGAGGATCCGAAGACGCGGCCGTCATGCTTGAGATTACCCGGAAGGACGGCGACACTTCCCTTGTCCACCGGGAGGCATTGATCGGCAAGCTGCTCATTCGGCATCCCGATTTTGCGCCGGGATATTTCCGGCTCGGCCTGGTGAGGCACAAACGCAAGCTTTTGCCGCAGGCATTGGAAGCCTACGATCGCGCTTTGGATATCTTTCCCGCCTACAAGGAGGCGCGATGGAACAAGGCGCTGATTCTGGCAGTGCAGGGAAGGAATGATGAGGCTTTGGCCCAATTCCAGCGACTAGCCTCCATGTACCCCTCTCGGCCGGAATACCATTTCAACGTCGGCCGCTTCCAAAAGAAATCGAACCGGCCGGATTTGGCGGTCAAAGCCTACCATAAGGCAATCTCGGTGAAGGGCGGGGATTATCCGGAAGCCTATTTCAACCTGGCCCTGCTCTATCAGGATCAAGACCGGGAAGACAGCGCCCAGGCCTATTTGCTAAAGGCGATATCGCTCCGGGAGTCCTATCCTGAAGCCTGGTTCAACAAAGGGTTGCTGGCCATGCGGAGGGGGGATTTCGAAGCCGCTGCCGCTGATTTCGGAAGAGCATCCAGGCAAGAAAAGGGTTATCGGGAGGCCCATTTCAATCGCGGCTTGTGCTTCGTGAAACTGGGAACCCCCGATAGCGCGGTCGCGGAATATCGGGCGGCCGTGGGGGCGGACCCCGGCTACGCCAAGGCACGGGCGGCATGGGCGGTGAAGCTGGGGCAGATGGGACGGTATGCCGAAGCCGCGGATGTTTATCGGAGCGGCTTGCAGTTGAATGGAAAGAACGTGGAGTTCTGGTTCGGATTGGGACAATCCTTGCGAAAGTTGGATTCCCTTCCGCAGGCCATCGCCGCTTACCGAAAGGCCGTGGAAATGGATCCGGAAGACGATAAGGCCTTGAACAACCTCGGCTTGACCCTGGCGGGAATGGGTGATAGGCCGCAAGCGATGGGGGTCTTTAGCCAAGGCGTGGAACGGTTCCCCGAAAATGTGGGCATCCGTTTCAATCTGGCCCTGCAACATGCCAAATTGGGCGACACCCTGGGCGCATTTCGAGAATTACGGATGTCCCTGCGTCTCGATTCCTCACATGCGGGGTCGAACCGGCTTCAGGGGGACTTGTTCATGGCGCAGGGCATGACGGGCAAGGCCCTGGAGCCCTATTCCCGCGCCGTGAGGTCCGATCCCGTCCCCAAATCTTTTTCCGCCCTGGCCCGTGCGCATGAGGTTTCCGGGAGGGAAATGGAAGCCGTCGCCGTTCTCAAGCAGGGATTGATTGCACATCCGGAGGATTCGACCCTGCTCCGGGAGTGGGTCAGATTGCGGCCCGGTGAGGGCCCATACCCAGAGGTGCAGCGGATCGACCCCCGGAATCTTAAGGTCAAGAGCGCCCTCAGAAAATTGGAGAAACCCTGATGCGATACAATTTCCTGCGATTCAAATACGCATCCGTGCCGGCCATCCTGTTCGTATCCATATTCGCTCACGGCCGAGAATCCGGATCCACCTGGAAATTCCAGGCGGAGGCTTTAGGCGGATACCACACCAACCCCCTTTACCTTTCTCCGGATGACTCCCTGCTGCAATCCTCTCCTGCCCTTTTGGGAACGGCTTCGGCAAAGTGGCGATACCTTTCGACGGAATCCTGGCAACTGCGTTCGGCCCTGGAAGGGGATGCAAGCCTTTTCCCTAATCTAACCCAAGGCAATATCCAGGGCCTGGAATGGACCGGCGAATCCCGTTATTATCCCCATGGAGCCGTACCAAGGAAGAAATCAAGGGATGAGACTTATGCAGCCCTATCGCTCCGCTTGAACGCCACCGATAATGCCATCCTCAGCAATCCGGACCGCTCCGACCCGGACGTTCCCGCTCTTGGCCTCATGGAAAGCCGGGCCAGGGTATCGGGCCGGATCGACATGGATGAGTCTGGATCGCTGCACGCGATGTCCAGCGCGGCATACCGGAACTATGAGGAAGCGCCTTCCCTGCTGGCGTCCCTGGACAGTCATCAAGAGGAGGCGGAAGCGGGGTGGGCTCTTCCAGAATGGCGGCGACTCGTTCCTGAAATACAATACGCCGTCAAATCACGCCGATACCTGGAGTATCCCGCCCGCGACCGGAACGGCGATACCGTCTCGGGAGAACTGAAAAGCCTTTTCTCCCACGGGCCCACGATCAGACTGGGCATTCACATGGGAAGGAAAACGGATTTTTGGGTGGAGTATCGTCTGGAGGTAAGCCGCGACCTGTATCAAGGCTACTTCAATTGCGTGTCCCACTCCCCGGGAGCGTATTTCAAGTTCAAGGGGGCTTCGAAATGGGAATTGACCTTTAGGGGATGGACGGCCCTGGAAAACTATGATTCCTATCGCGTCGGATATAACGCCAACCGGGCCTTGAAACGGATCCGATATGATTTTCTCCGTACGTCTTTGGAGCTCCCGTTCGGGAGATGGTATCTCCGCGCTGAGGGGTTGTATCGCGGCGAGGCGAACAATACGCCGGCCTATCGATACAGCGCGCCCCAGGTTTATGCGGGGTTCGGGTTCAAAACCTAAGCCTAAGGTAACCTATCTGATTCCTTCGGCATTATCAATAAATTTTTCTGTGGGATCCTACCCAACGCATCAATGCTAAGGTCGGAGGTTATAGACCAGCGTAAAAGGTTATCCGCTTGAATGGATAAACCGCTAGCCGTTCGAGTTAAGCGCACGGCTGGAGCTAATTGTATTGACAAAGTTAAATCTTCCGTGAATCCAGTGGCATAAAACATATAGGTTTCTTCGGGTACCAAATTGGTCACCTTAAGGGTGGTGGCACCGTTTGGATTTAAAGTTTGGCGTACGCCATTCCATCCTATCACTTCGACTTTAGTAGTTCCCATGGGTATTGCGGTTAAGACAAACTCGATACCCGGCCGAGAGGTCCATTCCTTCAGGTTTTGCCATACCCAGAGCTTGCGTCCCTTTCCACCAAGTATATAAACTCCGGTACCTTTTGGATCGAGCGATATCCAAACCATGTCCTTTGAAACCTGAAGTACCTGATTTACCACCTTAGCCCGAGAGGTAGTGTAAACGCCAGGCTGAATAGCAAGGCCATACTCAGAGTCATCGGTGCTATTGAATAAATTCCAAACAAAAGCATAGACCGTAGCGGGCGTGCGACCATCCTTTTTAACCACACCTAAATTGTCCCAAATTCCGGTGAGCAATCCTTTTGCGGCCTGGTCCTCATTGATTAGGCGATTTTTAAAATTGAACTCGGTGGCATAGAAGTTCAAATCTGCGGTGATGCCGTTTTGTGCTTTTATTGAATCAAAATTTGCTTGAGCTGAGGACGCATACATGCCATGCATCTGAGCGTATTGCACGTCATAGTAGGTGTGCAGGTCAATGCCATTTAATATGCCCTGATTCCAGAGCGGAGCAAGCAGGGGTGCAAAACCACCTAGAGTCCAATCTTTATGAGCATTGGCGGACATGAATCCGCCCGGATGAACCTGCAACGATCTATCGACACTATGAACGCCTTCGCCTAATC
>JALYSE010000375.1 GCA_030854955.1 Fibrobacterota bacterium
TGGTGACCTTTTTTTCCTTAAGCATCGATTCCAGGATTGCAATCGACTGTTCGAAATCGCCTTCTTGGTAAAGCCGTTTGACCTTGGTGGTATCCAAAGACTGGGCGTCGGACGGTTTCGGGGCTGGGTTGATCGATATGGCGGTACTGACAAGGAGGGCGAAAAGTAGGCGCATGGTGGATGAAATCTAAATCAAATTCGTCAAAGATAGAGTTTGTTATTTTATCGGGAGCAGGAAATATTCCCCCAAATTCGTGGAAATAGAGCGTAAAATCTAGGGTTGAGTATTAGGCTCTACACCATTGGCCGTAGTGCTTTTTGCGGGATGGGGCCCCTGGAAAGCGATACCCCCTAGGGCAGGCAATAAAAAAGTCGGGAGCCTTACAGATCCCGCCTTCCCTCGTGTGATGCCGGATCCGCCCTTGCGGCAGAGAGGGGTACATACGACAGCGAAAGAAAGATCCGCGCCAACCGATTGGAACTCCGTTTCGTTTCTTTTTTGGAATGTTTGTGACGTGATGGGATCTCTAAGGTATTTTGATTTGTAAAGAAATCCCCGGATTGTCGGGGTGAATTACACTCTCTCCCTGGCCTATCATGTCTGAACTCACCTTGACCTTCGATCAGCTTTCACCCGTCTTAGCCAAATTCCTGGAGCGTTACGGGTTCGGCGCACAATGCGCCATCACCCTGGCCGGCACTGCGGGATCGCGCCGCGTCTATTTCCGCCTGCAAGAGGGGCTGCGCACCTTCATCGTGCTGGTCTCGCCTTCTGATGATGCGGACTTCGGACGCTTCCTGCGCATCACCCAGTTCTACCGGCTCCTGAACTTTCCCGTGCCCATGGTCTATTGCATCGACGACGCTGCGCATCAGGTGATCCTCGAGGACCTGGGCGATCGCAGGCTCTACGATCTCATCAAGGCCGGCGAGCCTCCCCTGGAGTTGTACCAAAAGGTGATCCACCAATTGGTCGACCTGCAGACCCGATGCTTCCAATTGCACCAGGAATCCCCGGACATCCGCTCGCGCATCTTCGATGAACACGATCTCCTGTGGGAAACCGACTACTACGCGACCCAGTACCTGCAGGGACATCGGGGCATGGTGTTTGCCACCGACGAAAAGGATCGCCTGGATGCCCTCTTCAGGGAGCTGGCCCGTAAAGTGGATCTGCAGCCGAAATCGATCATGCACCGGGATTTCCAATCCCAGAACCTCATGATCCAGTTCGACGGCACGGTGAGGGTGATCGACTATCAGGGAAGCCGCCTGGGATCCGTCTATTATGATCTGGCGTCGCTGCTGCTCGATCCCTACACCATGCTCCCGGACGAGGTTGTCACGGAACTGCTGCGCTACTACCACGCCAAGTCCCTCAACCCCCTCTCCTTCGACGACATGTTCCGCCAATTCCTCTTGGCCGCGTCCCAACGGGTGATGCAGGCCCTGGGCGCCTACGGATTCCTCAGCCGCGTCAAGGGACTGTCCCAATTCAAGCAGTACATGGGACCGGGCGAAAGCCGTTTGGCCTGGATCCTGAAACGTCTCGACTGGCCCGAGCTCAAGGTCGTGCTGCCGCCACGGTAGGACCGCTTTTCCCCGGTTTTTTCCTATTTTTTCGGCTCCGGCGTAGGCTCTGAACGGGCCACCGGGACCATCATCCCCGACCGGGAAAGAGGCGAAATGACCGGACTGCTTGAGAAAAAACGGAAGTGGTTGGCGGTCCATTCGATTCCACTAATCGCCATCCTGGTCCTGGGGCTCATCCCCTTCGCATCCTTCATTGGTTCCGGCGACGCCCTGTTCGCCTCCGATCAGCTCGGAGCGCCGGGTTGGAAATACCATTTCGAATCCCTGTTGCGCGGCGACCCGACCCTGTGGACACCCTTCGGCCTGGGAGGCATGCCCACCTTCGACGCCGGTTTCGGCGACGGCGCCTACCCACTGTTCCTCTTGGTCGGACTTCTCTTCCCAATCAAGACCTTTATCGGCTATGCCTTTGTGCTCCACACCCTCATCGCGGGAGTTAACGCCTACTTCCTGGTGAATCGGTTCTTCCGTCTCAACCGCCTGCTTTCCCTGGCGCTCGCCTGCGCCTATATGCTCAATACCAACTTCATCTCCCACGTGAACGCGGGCCATACGGGCAAGTTCAACATCATGGCCTGGCTGCCCCTGGCGCTCTACCTTTTGCTGCGCAGCCTCAGCTCCAAGGCCCGCTGGTACCATGCCCTGGGCCTGGCCCTGGTCATGGCGCTGATGATGACCGCCAACCATCCCCAACTCACCTACTTCACCCTGATGGGATTCTTCCTCGCATGGGTCTGGAAGACCTTCCGCCTGGTCCGGGAAAAACGCATGATGGACGCGGCCTGGACCGCCGGTCGCTTCTGGGCCCCGATCCTGCTCGGCATCGGACTGGCCTTCTTCCTGTTCTATCCGCCCACCCAGTGGACCAAGAATTACGGTGTCCGCGGTAGCGGTGAGAAGATGACCTATGAGCACGCCACCTCCTGGTCCATGCACCCGGAAGAGACAGCCTCGCTGATCGTGCCCGAGTTCGGCGGGATCAACGAACTCTATTGGGGACGCAATCCCTTCAAGCTCAACTCCGAATACCCAGGCATCAGCGTCTGGTTCCTGGCCATCCTGGGACTGTGTCTTTTCCGCAAGGAGAAGGGCCGCTGGTATTGGCTGTGGGGAGGCGTGGGCCTGCTCGCCATCCTCTA
>JALYSE010000013.1 GCA_030854955.1 Fibrobacterota bacterium
CCAGCCGTTGGCGCTCTTGGCGTCGGGATAGATCAGGAGGCGGCGGTGGTTGCCCGGGTAGTAGAAATCCGTTGAATCCGGTTCTAGCCCCAAGAACGAATCGAAGACCGACAGCGGCCTTTCGCTAGCGGGGTCGAATTCATGGGTGATCAACACGGACTGTACATCCGGCGAGCGATCGGAGGAATAATAGTGGGACAGGGTATTGAGCGCTCCGTTCAGGTAGAAGAGGGTGTCCCCTTCCTGGTAGACGAAGTTGTCCTTCTGGAGCATCCCGATCACGAGGGAAGTGATTGCCCTCCTGTTCACCCGCAGGTATTCCCTTACGGCCGTGGACGTATCCAAGTATACGGCCGAGGTATCGGCGGTGAGAAGTCCGACCGCTTCCGGGAATTTTTCGGCTAGGGCGACCAGCACGGCCGGCGGCAGGTTGCCGAAGAACTCGCTGCTGAAGATGTTGTCCGGGATGCCGCCGGTCGAGGCCAGGGTCGGGGCCGTGGCGTCGCGATGGACGGAAAAGGAAGTCGGCACTTTGGCCGTGCCTCGTACTATCGTAGTTACCCGGGTGCCGGCGCTGTCCCAGGTCAAGCTCGCAGTCAAATCGTAGTTCCGGCCCCGTTCCACCAGCGCGGCGGAATCGCCTTTGAAGCAATTGGGCGTATCCACGATGGCCGTAAGCGCCAGGTCCCGCTCCACGCCGGTGAACCGGCCCGCGATGCGGATGTCCACGCTGTCGTAAAAGCCGAAGGCCTGGGTGGACTCCTCGTCCAAATCCAGCAGGCGCTCAAAGCATACGTGCTGGATGGGTCGGTCGGCGATCATGTAACCCATCACCGACACGCCCCGGTAACCGGGTGGATTCTTCGGATAATAGTCCCATGGACCCTGGATGCAGGCGGCCAGCACGGCCGCGATGGCGATGGATAAGGCGCAAAAGGCGTTCAGGCCCGTCATAAGGCTGCGTTCAGAAGAAGTATTCATAGTTGATCAGGAAAGGGAAGTTCGGGAATTGGGTGATTTCGATTTTCTCCGGCGGATTGGCCTGGCGATCGTAGGTATAGAAGAAGATATTTTTGTGGTTGGTGATGTTGAGAATGGTCCATGAGAAATTCCACTTGCCCTCCCTGCCCCAATCGATGGCCTTGAAGTCCCAACGGAAATACGCTGGAACGAATGCGCTGTTGCGGTTTCCGCGCTGCAGGCGGAGGTTGTCCGGGAATTCAGCGTTGGGTCCGCCCGCTTCTGCACCCTGGTTCTGATCCAGGAGATTCGTGTTCTCGTATCCCACGAATTCCGTATACGGCAGGCCAGTGGCGTACTTGGCCTGGGTGGAGGTGCGCAAGTATTTTTTCCGCTTTTGCCCCCACAGACCGTCCTTACCCAGCCAGTTGATGGCCATGTCGGCCTTTAAGCTGTGGGGCTGGTGCCAGGAGGGGAAATAGGAAGTGGCGGAATTGTCTTCTACGATGACCGAGGTCCCCTTGGAATAGCTTAGGCCGCCGAAGACCAGGCCTTCGGGCCTGCGGAGCGAGACCTCGAACCCGAAACTGTAGCCCTCGGCCTCGATGAACAGGTCGCCCAGGCTGCGGTCTGCGCTCAGGAAAATGGAGTCGGGCACATCGTTGGGCGCGAACACGGTCAGGTGGTTCAGGGTCTTATAATAGCCTTCCAGGGTGAAGTCCCATTCCCCGCGGATCTTTTCCGCGCCGTATCCGGCCGAGAACAGGAGCGAGGAGGTGGGGTTTACGATGCGGGTGCTGACCTTCTTGGCGGGATAATAGAACTCATTCAGGTTCTCCTGTTCCGCGAACTGGATGGAGTTGAGGTATTGCTTGTAGTAGCCCGTGTGGAAATCCAGGGACTGGCTGCGGGGGAGTTTGTATTTGAGCGACAGGCGGGGCTCGATGCCGGGCTCGTCCAGGACGGTGGAATGGGTCAGGCGTAACCCTGAGGTAATCTCGGCCTGGCCTAGGGACCACTTGTCCTGGAAGTAGAGGCTGTTGAGCCAGAACTGCGTTTCATCTATGAATTTGATCTTGGCGATGATCTGGTTGTTTGTGAAGTTGGCGTCCATCCAATTGAAGTCCACGCCGGCCGAAAGCCGATGTTCGTCGATGCCGGAGTATTCCAGGGACTGTTTGTAGCTGGCGGTGACGATGCGGTTGTAGAATTCGAAAATCTTGTCTAGTCCGAAATTCTGGCTGAAGTGACTGTAGGAAGCGGTGACCGTGGTTCCCAGGTCCTTCGACAGGGGCTGCGAATAGTTCCACGGGATGATGGTGTTGCCCCACTCCACCTTGAACGGGGAAAAGTCCAACAGATCGCGTCCGTTATACCAGGAAAGCATCATGGTCTTGTCCTTGGCCACGTCGTAGCTCACGTTGCCTTGCAGATCGTAGAAGAAATAGTTGAGATCCAGGTCCGTCAGTCCCTGATCCCTAAGCGCCCCAAGCACCTGATCGATGTAGGTGCGGCGTCCCGCCACCAGCCAGCGCACCGGGCCCTGGCGCCCTTCCGTGTGGAGCTGGGAGGCGAAGGTGCTGATTTTGACCGACGATCCCTTGAGCCAGCTGTCCGCCGTATCCTTGCCGCCTTTGCGGGACTTGATGTCGAGCACCGAGGAGAGCCGGTTTCCGTATTCGGGTGGGAAGCCGCCCTTGTAGAAGTTGACCTCATCGATGCCTTCCACCAGGAAGGTGGAGAAGAGTCCGAAGAAATGCACCGGCGAATACACCACGGCCTTGTCCAACAGGATCAGATTCTGATCGGATCCACCGCCGCGCACGTAAATCTTGGTGGAGAAATCCGAGCTGGCCACCACTCCCGGCAAGGCCTGGATGGAGCGGATCACGTCGGCCTCGGCCAGACCCGGCATGCGCTTGATGAGCTTGGCGGAAACGGTGGATTTGCCCAGGGACCGCTTGGGGGCGCGTTGGGCCCGCACCAGCACCTTCTTGAGCTGCACGGCCTCTTCCGATTTGAATGGGTCCGATGCGGCCTCGTCCGAAGCCGAGTCCGCCTGCGCCGCGACGGCGGGCGCGGCTTCGGCGGGCGTTTCCACGATCACGGCCGGACCCTCTCCGATGTCGGCACTGAAGGCCGAGTCCGTGCCCAGATAGCGGATCTCATAGCATTTCTCGATCCGGCCTGAAGCCTCCGGCGCGCCGCCGCTGAAGCAAAGGTTCCACAAGGTATCCCGGGGCAGGTCGACCCGGAACGGGGTGCCTGCCGCGAAGTTCAGGGTATCCCCGGATTCAAGCACCTCGAGGCGTACGAGGGTGGAAGGGGGGAAGGCCGTATCACGCAGGTTTCCCGTGATGCGGATGGTTTCGCCGGCGGAAGCGGACAGGGCGCAGATAGTGCCAAGGGTCGCCAGCGCCCAACCCATTCCCAATCCGGTGCCGAATCGCATGCGCTTCCGTCCATAACCACAGGAAAATCCTCCTGCGCAGTGAGTTAACAATGTAAACACGATGCTTAAAAAGCGTCAATAAAGTGTGAGGATGCGATTAATGGGAAATCAGCGAACCATCAGTAGGCCATTAAGGAGCCGGCCATGGGATTCCCAGTACAGTTTCCGCAATCCGGCCTCGTCCAGGGGGCATTTCTTCGCCAGATAGATAGATACCAAACCGTGACCATGGGCCCAAAGTGTCATCGCGACCGAGTACGCGTCGTCCTTGCGCAGATATCCGGACTCCATGCACTCCTGCACCCGATCCACCAGGAATTGGAAAGTGGCATTGGACTTCTGCTGCAGTTCTTCCGGTAGGCCTTCCTCGCCCAATTGTGACGGGGCCAGGAAGATGACTTCATAATATTTGCTCTTCTCCAAAGCGAAGGAGAGATACGCTTCGCAACTCAATTTGTAGCGTTCTTCCGGAGTCCGTCCGGAAAGCGCCGCGAAAAGATAGGCACCGAAGATCTTCACCGCCTCGCCGATGACGTTGTGGACCAGGTCTTCCTTGTTGCGGTAATGCCGGTAGATGGCGGTGGCGCTCACCCTCAGCTTTTCGCCCACATGGCGCATGGAAAGGCCTTTGAGACCCTGCTCCAGGTAAACATCAACGGCGCATTCCAGGATGCGCCCGCGAAGATCGGACATGTTAACAGTGTAAACTTAAATAGCCAGGCTGTCAAAGGAAAGGGGAGGCGGGGGAACCCGCCAGGAGGAGGACCGCCCCTGGTGAAGTATCAGCGAGACTTGGACTTGCCCAGGCGTTTGACAGGCGCGGCGGGCGGCGGGGCATTCTGTTGCATGGCGAAGATCTCGTTACGGACATCGGCGCCCAGATCCTCGGCCAGCAGGCCCTCCAGTTTCCGCCGCGCGATCACCTGGTTCAGAACCGCGCCTTTGGGAACGGAGAATTTCGCCTTCAACTTGGGCACGTCATAGACCGCATAGGCCCAGAACAGAACCTCCTGATCGAGTTTCAGCCCCGGGGGCGGTGTCAGAGTGACGGTCACGCCCTTCTGGATCCCCATGGCCCCGACGATCTTATCCTGGTGAGTCCGGAGGGCAAAATTGAGGCCGACCAGAATGAGAGCGGCGGCGGCCACCCAAGGCCAGACGCGAACCGTGCGTTTGTTTTTGTGCTTTTCCGAGTCGAGCTTGGCGGACAGGGTTCCCGATGTCGCGAGTTTTCGCCGCATCTTGGCCAAGGTCCGCCTGTCTTCGCGCTGCTGGACCAAGTTGGTGTCGTTGGAATCATCGGCCATGTCGGGACTCTCCGAAAGGATCAAGGGATACTTCGATGCTTGATTATGCGGGGAGGCGTACCGATCGGGCCAGTCATGGATCGGTAAATGGGTTTGGGGGATTGGCGGTTCTGGAGCCGGATTCAGGGGATGACGGTGCCGGGGAGGCTGCCGTTGATTGTCACCTTGCCCACCTTGCCCAAGGTTACGGTCAATTTGCCGGTACCGGTGGTGGGTCCGACCCATCCCAGGGTGACCGTGCGGGTATCGTCGTTGCCGGCGGTCACGGTGAAGGTGGAGGCGCCGGTGTAGAGCAGGCCGGAGTAGGTGTTCACAACGCCGTACGCTTCCAGGGTGACCGTATGAGCGCCGGGAGTGATGTAATCCCAGAACACGTTCACGCTCTGGTTTCCGGAAAAGTACGTTCCGGCGGCAAGCACGGAGTCGGCCTTGATGACGCCGTCCACCTTGAGCACCACGCGGTTCAGGTTCAGCTTATCATTGCCGGTGCCGGCCTGGGAGGAACTGATGCTGTCGGGAAGCGAGTTGAACCGCGCTTCGTACATGGCGAAGCGGGAGGTGAGATTGAGACTGACATTGGCCGTGTCGGCGGGCTTGACGAAGAAGGAGGCACTGGTCCCCTGATGGATGACGGAATCCTTGGCGTCCAGGGACTTGGCGGTAACGATCCAGTTGCGCAGGGGGGGAAGGGTTAATACGCGCAGGACGGTAACCTGTGAGTTTCCGGAAACGGAGGATGTGTCGCGGACGGTGTCGGGAGGGGTCGCGCCGGAAACGGCGGTGATGACCAGTTTGGAAAGGCTGATGGTGGAGGTCTTGCCGAGCGCGCCCACCTTGCCCAGGACTACGGTGGATTTGACCGTGGCGTTCATTTCCCCTCCCGGTGGGAGGGTCGCGGTCGAAGTGGGGTTGGAGCCGCAATTGAGGAAGAAGGTGGAGACCAAAAGCCCGATGCTGATTCTGGTTATTTCCGATTTGCGCATGTTCATTTGGATATCTCCCTGTTCCCTTTCCAATTTTCGGTGGAGACACTTCAAAACTTTAGCGTTGAATGGGAATTTTTTTGAAAATCAGGCTTTCCCCGATGGGTTCTTTGAGGCGGACCCCGGATTCGCACCATTTACAGGAAATCGGCGATGAGGCCCGGCCGGAACATCAAGTGCTGTAGAACCACTTCCCCACGGCGTAAGCGGGCAGGATCCACAACGCTCCGGCCAGGGCGAACTCGTAAGGAACCTGGTTAGCCAGCATGGCGAGCACGTCCACCAACGGAACCATGCGTAACATGCCGCCCACCATTTGGCCCGTATGCTTGGGAGAAGGATCGGAAGCCAGGTTACGCAGGGGGCGGCGCAGGAACAAAGCCAAGGCCAGCCACGCCACCGCCAGGAAGATTTCCGCCCGGAACCACGTGAAGGCCGCCGCCGACCATGCGATGAACCAAAGTGCCACGCCCGCCAGGAACAAGCGGGTCCGCCGCCTGGAATTTCCGCCCACCTCGTCTCGCGCCAGGAAGGTAACCAGGGCGATATAGGCCCACAGGGAAAAAACCGCGAGCCATACCGGCATGGGCAGGGAAAGAATTTCCGACACGTCGGTAAAGGTCAGAGAGACGCCGGTCATCAGGTTCAAGGCCCGGCACAGGCCCATGGCGGCAGGACCCAGGAAGGTTCCCTTGAGCAGGAAGTTGTAGCCGAAGATGCACAGGCAGAGGGCCGCTCCCACCGGAACCGAAAAGGGATTCGCGAACCAGAGCAGGACGAGCCCCAAGGCCATCATCGTAAGGCTCAAGCCCCAAGCCATCCCCAGGGATACGGCTCCGGAGGGAATCGGACGATCGGGACGCTCGCGCGCGTCCACGTCCTTGTCCGCCACGTCATTGAGCGCCATCCCCGCCATGATGAAGAGGGCCGCGGCCAATACGCCCAGGACGAGGGCGGGAGTGATCGACCTGCCGCCGCCGATGAACCAGCCGGCGAAGGCGTTGGACATGGAACTGAAGACGGTGGGGATACGAACCAGGGCCAGGAAGGATTTTGGTTGTATGAGCGGCATAGGCGGCATGAGCGGTTCAGCCTTCTCCGGAAAGGACATGGGATTCGATCAGATCACGCACCGAGGTCATCGGCAACGAGTCGGAAGCGGGCTTGAGGGGCATGACCTCGGAGATCACCAAGGCGGCCTCGTCGGGATTGTCGGCGGGAGTGCCGTGGCTTCCCTTGACAAGGTCCGGCGTCAGGGGAATCACGTCCATGTAATACCGGAAGCCGAGCTTCTTCTTCAGCAAGGTGGCACCCATCTTGAGCTTCACGTTGCGGATGGCGGGATCGAGGAACAGCTCCACGGGATCGTAGCCGGGCTTGCGGTGGATGTCCACGCAGCGGGCGAAGTCCGGGGCCTTGCTGTCGTCTTCCCAATAATAGTAGGTGTACCAGTTGTCCGGCTCGGCCATGAGGATGACGTCCCCGCTGCGCTCGTGCTTGAGTCCGGCCTTGTCGATGGCTTCGCCCGTCAGCACGGCACGCTGGCCCGGTTCCTTTTCGAATAGGGCGGCCACCTCGCCGATGCGGGCCTTGTCCTTGACGTAGATATGGCAGATCTGGTGATCCGAGACCGCAAAGGCGGCGCTGGCCCCGGGATCGAGCAGTTCCCAGGTCAGGCTCATGCGCACGGTAAGCAGCCCGGCTTTACGCAGAATCCTGTTTGGATGCGTATGCCTCGCGACCTTGCTGATCCCGTATTCGGAGACGATCATGATCCGGACCTGGCGCTCGCGGTAGTAGTCGATCAGATCCCCCACCACGGTGTCGATGGCCTCCAGCTCCTTGCGCATCTCGGGCGCGCCCGGACCGAAGCGCTGCAGGCCATAGTCGAGGTGGGGCAGGTACACGAGGCTGAGGGTGGGCCGTTTTTTGTCATGGATCCATTTCGCGCACTTGGCGATCCATTGGGAGGAACCGATGCCGGCACCTGGCCCCCAGAACTCGAAGAAGGGGAAGGGGCCCAGATCGTTCAACATGTAATCGTGGATCTCGGCGGGATGGGTGTACACGTCGAATACCTTGCGACCGTCGGCGGGGTAATGGGGCCGGGGCGTCACGCTCCAGTCCGCCTCCGCGTACATGTTGTACCACCAGAAGAGCTTGGCGCAGGTGAAAGCAGGGTTCAGACGCTTCAGCTTCTCGTAGATCTTTTCGCCCTGGATAAGCCCGTTGTTCTGCTTCCAGAATCCCACTTCGGCGAGGTCTTTGAAGTACCAGCCGTTGGCGACGATGCCGTTGCCGGAGGGCGGCACTCCCGTAAGCATGGCGGCCTGGCTGGAGCAGGTCAGCGCGGGAAAGACCTCCTGGAGGCGGGCGCTCCAGCCCTCCTGCATGAATTTGCGGATGCGCGGGGTATCGGGACCGATGAGGGATCGAGTCAGGCCGACCACGTTGAGCACGACTGTCTTATGCATCCGCCGCTTTAGCCTTTCCTTCCGACCGGTTCAGGTGGAACCCGGAGGGAGTATTGTTTTCGATGAACCGGATCTCGCCAGCGATGGACCGGGCCAGTTCCGCATCATCTTTGGGGCGATGGGCTTCGGGCAACACATTCCAGGTATAGGTCTCCACCTCGAAGTGCCGACACCGATCCTTGTCCACCGCGTACCGGTATGCCTTAAGCATATCGTCGCGGGTGGTGGAGACCGCCGATGAGTCGAGCATCGACTGAGAGTCGATGGGAAGGTGGAAATGCACCCTCCAAGGGTAGCTCCACAGGTCCTCGCCCGCAGCCCCTGCGGCCGCAGCCCCTGCGGCGGTGGCCGCCAAGGCTTCAGGAAGATCGTCGAAGGAAACCATGCCCCCCGGGGTCTTGATGCGGGTCTGGTGCAGAAAGCGTTCCTCCACGAACTGCCGCCGCAAGGCCAAGGTAGTGCGTTCGGGATCGGGAGGGAATTCCAGGGCGCTGGAAAGCTGCATCTTCACCACGCGGATGCCGTTCACCTTGAGCTTATCGAGCACGTCGGCGGGCTCTTCGAACTGGACCGCCTGGTGGCAGGTATCATAGCAGATACCGCAGAATTCGTCCAAATCCTCCGACGTGATGCCAGACCGCTTGGCGGCAGGGCGTAAATGTACGGTCCAGAAATCGATCACTTGCCGGAGCGTCTCCATGACGCAGCCGGGTTCCGGTTCCAGGCCCAGCCGGATAGTGCGTCCCTCGACGTCGGCGAGGCCCCGGGCCTCGCGCACATAGGTGCAAATGTTATCGGCGCTCTTGCGGAAATGCTCTTCGGTCCATCCGATTCGCCAACCCAAAGGCAGGGTGGACACGGATCCTTCGCCTCCGGGAGGGATGAGGGCGGCAAGCAGCCGCGACACGGAAACGGTATAGCCAAGGCGTTCTGGTGTGGTCCAATCGGGATGATAGACCTTGGTCTTGACCGTTTTTTCGTGGAAGTTGCCGTAGGGAAAAGCGTTGCAGGTGAAAACGGAAAGGTTTTTCCGCGCCAGCAGGTCCTTAAGCCGGTCCCGGGCATTTTCCGGATCCCGGTTCATTTCCTCTATCAGCGAAGCCGGAAACCAGAGTCCCATGGGCATGCTTGTCCAGCCCAGGTGGTCGCGGATGGACGGTCCGAAACGACCGACGATCTCGCTCCAGGTAGCCCAATCTCCCAGTGGATGCACATTGGTGCAATAGGTCAGGCTGAGGTTTTTCAAGATTTATAGCCTTCCGATCGGCCTTGTGCACGGATTTTCGGGCCAGGCGAGCCGGATTGACCCTATTTGCCCTATTGGCCGCTCACCCGCTAAAGATCCGGATCCCAAAAATGGGGCCCAAGGTTAGATTAATTTAGTAAACCAAGCGTGCGGATTTCCCCTGGAATCGGCAGCCGCGCCCTGGGGGGCGGACGGAAAGAAGGAAAGTTTCTTGGGTAACATGGAAAAGAACCAGATCCGATCCGTGGCCGAGGGCGCCGCGAAACCGTCTCACTCCGAAACCGCTTCCGTCCAGACCTGGAACTCGCCCCTGTCCGGTGCCATGCCCATCCATTTCGGCGCGGGCGCCATAGACCGCCTTCCCGTCCTGCTCCAGGACTTGAAACCCGATCGTATCTTCATCATTTCCGACCAACGCGTCTTCCATTTCCACGGCGCCGAGCTTCTGCAACTCATCTCCCCTTATTTCTCCCCGGAAATCATCCTGATCGGCGAGGGCGAGAGCGAGAAGAAGCTGTCCAACCTCGAGTTCCTGTGCCAGCAGCTTTTCGAGCGCGGCGTCACCAAGTCTTCCGTGGTAGTGAATTTCGGCGGTGGGGTCACCCTCAATATCGGCGGCCTGGCCGCCTCCCTGGTCTATCGCGGCATCCGTTTCGTTCAGGTCCCCACCACCCTGATGGCCCAGAGCGACGTGATCGTCTCCAACAAGCAGGGCATCAATTTCGCGGGCGGCAAGAATCGCCTCGGGGTCTTCAGCACGCCCGTGGCCGCCGTGGCCGACACCCGTTATTTCCGCACCGAATCCATGCGCCAGTTGCGCGCCGCAGCCGTGGAGTACTGCAAGAACGCCATCCTCCTGGGCGGCGAACATTATGACGAGGCGCTCCGCTTCTTCTCCGTCAAGGAAACCTTTTGCGAAGCCCAGCTGGAGCGCCTTTTGGTGAACAGCCTGGCCCAGAAATTCGAGATCGCGCGCCTGGATCCCAAGGAGAAGAACCTGGGGCTCATGCTGGAATACGGGCATACCGTGGGCCACGCCCTGGAATGGCTGTCCCAAGGGCGCCTGATGCACGGCGAGGCCGTCTATCACGGCATGAACGTGGCCGGCCAATTGGCGCTCCACCTGGGCATCATGTCCATGGAGGAACTCAAGAAGCAATCCCTCCTGCTCAGCCGCCTGCGCGGCATTCCTTCCATCCCCAAGGACATCTCGGTGGGCCAGATCCTCACCGGCGTGCAACGGGACAACAAGAAGGTGGGCAAAGGCATGGCCTTCATCCTGATGAAGGCGGTGGGCGAGGTCAACCGCCAGGAAGAACCCGGACAACCGGACTCCGTCCTCACGCCCGTCTGCGAATTCCAGCTCAACAAGATTTTGCACGAGTATTGGGATGCTCTGCTATAGCACCGGCTCCCTGCCGGACGGCCTTTCCTTTTCCGACATCGCCGAACTCCTGAGCCCCACCCCCTTCAAGGGAGTGGAATTGGTGGTGACTGCCGATATGCTCATGCGCGCCCTGGACTCGCGCCATTGGGAAGGCGTGCGCGATTCATTCCACGCCCGCGGGCTGGTCTTTCGCAACGTGCATCTGGGCGCTCCCCACCTGATGGGACCCGAGGCTCATCGGCCCGGCCTTTCCTCCCTGGACCCGGCCTCCCGCGAACGCAAGGCGGACGCGGCCGTGAAATGCATGGCCATCGCCGTGGCCCTCGACTGTTCCAACCTGACCCTGACCACCGGCCTCACGGACTCCGAACCCGGGCGCGCCACTCAGGCGGAAGCCTTCCAGGGCGTATTGGCCGCGTTGGTGGCCCAAAAGCCCCGCGCCCTCAAGATCATGATCGAGCAGGAACCGGAGCATGTCATCAATTCCACCGCGCAGCTCATCCACCTGGGCCGCGCGTTCCCAGGCGAAGTGTACGCCAATTTCGACGTGGGCCATGCCGAAGTGGTGGGCGAGGATATCGCCGCCTCCATCCGCGCCCTGGGACCGTTACTGCGCAACATCCATCTGGAGGACATCAAGGGGAGGGTCCACGCGCATAAACTTTATGGCGAAGGCGACGTGGACTTCGAGGGGATTTTCCGGGCCTTACGAGACATAGGATACCACGGCGACTATACGCCTGACCTGTATCCCTTCAAGGATGCCCCCGGCCCCACGTTGGAGGCTTCCGCGGTGTTCCTGCGCAAGCACGGCGTCTTGACAAAGGCGCTATAGGCCCGGAGGGATGTCAAGGCTTGGAGAGGGAGCTGGGGCGTTCCGCGCGCGGGATTAGCCTGCCGTCTAGCTGTAAGGGTTGGCCGTCTCGGTTGAAAAGCACCGCCTGGGCATTGCGGCGCGGGCCCAGCACCGTAAATTCCCAAGCTACGGTATTACCTAGGTTACGTTGGGAGGTGCGCTCCTTGATGCCCGAGGCGTCGCTGGCCACCACCGCCAACCCGGCGTCGGTCAAGACCTTGGTTACGCCATTGCCCTTAGTCTGTATGGCATCGATGACCAGCAAGCTGTCGGATTCGGCCACCAAGGCCACCGCTATTTTTCCGCCGGCGGCGGCGACGCCGCGCACATTGCTGGCATAGGTGGCGGCGTCGAAGGTAGTCCAAAGCAGACGCTTCTTGAAGTCGGCGCTCACCTTGAGCAAATAGCCCCCGGCCAAGGCCGATTTCTTGTCGCCCACGGAAAGCCGGGTGGTCGAATCTATGCCCCAGGCTGTCACCCCGCCCACATAGATGTCGCCTTGCTCATCGCAAGTTACAGCCTGCATGCGCAAGGTATTGCCCTTGGTATTGGGGAGGCGCGCCAAAATTAATTGGCCGCCCAGGGGGGCGCCGTCGGCGGGATTAAAGCGTCCGAAATAGCTGATGTGATTGGAGGCGGTGTTGTAGGCCTGGGTATATTTATCGCCAGAGACTATGGTGGTGACGCCGAGTTTGCGCGGGTCGTAGCGGAACATGGAATTGCCGCCCGCCGATTCGCCGCCGAAACAGAGTTTGCCGTCGCGCCCCAAGGAGAGGCGGTAGCCGCGCGTGTCGGCCTCATTGCCATTGTCCATTTCCGTGCCCGACCAAGCCCAGTTGGTCCATTTCTTGGTGCCGGCATAGTCGTAGGCGTACATGTAAGCCACCTGAACCGGGCAACTGGCGCAGCCGGTATTGGCGCTCGAGAGCTTTTTATTGTCGAAGCCGGTGACTATGACGAGTTTGGACGCCTCATCCACCGCCAGATCTTCCACGAAGGCATTGCCTAAGGCCCATTCTCCCAACTGGGTTCCCGCAGCGTCGAAAGTGGTGATGGTTTTTCCATGCAAGGCCGCGACAATGCCACTCTTGCCGATGCTCACCCGCCGCCCGGGGCCTTTGGAACTGCCGCCGCCAGCCGGCGTCAGGGGTTTTTGCCAAAGCACCTGCTTGCCGTCGGCCGCGATGAGGGCCAGGCCCGCTTCGCTGATGGCTGCAGCTTGTCCGGAAATCGCCGCCACTTCTAAATCATCGACGCTGTTTCCCCAACGAAGCAGGCTTTCTGCCTTGCGGCCGTCGGCAGAAAGGCGCAACACCGCGCCCGTAGCTTGCGCATTACCTGAGGGGGTAAGGCCGAAATTTTCATCGCGTATCAGGCCGCTCAGCCAAATGATGCCGTCGGGGCCGATGTCTACGGCTTGCGCCGAATCGGCGGCCGGCCCTCCCAGATAGGTACTTGAGAGCAAGCGGAAATCGGCCATTGAAACGGGAACAAAGGTTAAGGCGCAGGCGCAAGCCAAGCGGCAAGCGCTGCGGAAGGCATACTCTATCCGAGTTGGGGCGGTTTGGCGGGCTTTGAAAGGATGTAAAATCATGCGCTCAAGCTAATGCCAGCCAGCGTTCAAGGCAATGCGAATCTAGGAGAACTGGAAAACGAATATGCTTCGAAACTATTATCATCGGGGTGGCAAAAAATCGTTTGGGTTGGTTAGATTTGGTCCCGGGACCGTACACTTTTTGGACCTTGCCATCGTCGAAGGGTCAGAGGGTAAGGCAAAAACAGCTTCAAGCAAGGACAAAGGGCACCCTTAGCTCAACTGGATAGAGTACTGGCCTTCGAAGCCAAGGGTTGGGGGTTCGAATCCCTCAGGGTGCACCAATTTTTGCGTAAATCTTCAGGAAATCCAGCCTGGATCAGCAGTCAATCAGGCCTGTGTAGTATTTGGGGCCACTCACGCCTCAACCCGTTCGCAAATTGGATTCACCCGGATTCGAGGTGATAGGTTACGGCTTCTTTCTCCCCGATGCTTAAATGTCCGGCCGGCGCGCCCTTTCTACAGAAGGACGTCGTGCACATTTTCGTAATCCACAAAGACGTAGTTCACGGGATGCCTAAGTTCATTTTTGAAGGTTGAGTTCATGGAACCTCTCTTCCCACCTGTACCAATCGTGGGCCGCTGTTTAACCAGCCAAAATAGCCATAATCGAGTATTTTTCCTGATGAGTTGGGCTTTCCGTACCTTCTGGTACAGTTTACTACCCCATCGACATATAATTATTTTAATCTTGCATTCTCCGGGCTCCCATTGACCTGCCTCTCTACTTTCTAGGAGTTTGAATGGACACCAACCCTTCCGCCCCCCGCCAGGAACCGGGGCTTCCTGACGCCTTTTTCCTACTCATGAGAAGCATTGGGGACTATGCCATCATAATAATGGATTTGAAGGGAACGATCCTGGATTGGAATACCGGGGCCACTCGGATTTTCGGATTCGAGCCTGGGGAAACCATCGGTAAAAGCACCGACCTTCTGTTTCCGCCGGAAGCGATCAAGGACGGCGTTACGGCCCGCGAATTGGAAACCGCCCTGACCAAGGGAAGAGGCGGAGAAGAGCGCTGGAACCGGCGGAAGGACGGGACGACATTCTGGGGGACGAGCGCGGTCTATCCCCTGAAGCGCGAAGACGGAGAGGCGGTAGGTTACGTAAAGCTCATGCGGGACTCCAGCGCCCGGCGGGATACTTCGGACGTGCTTTTGGATTCAGAAAACAAAATGGACCTGGTGCTGGAAAACCTGAAGGACCATGCCATTTTCCTGGTCAACAAGGAAGGTCTCATTGTCAGCTGGAACAAGGGTACGGAACGGGTGTTCGGATATAATGAAGCCGAGGCCCTGGGAAAACCCTTTTCGACTATCTTCACCCCGGAAGACATCCTGGCCGGGATTCCGAACCTGGAATTGGTCAAGGCCAGCGCCGATGGCAAGGCCGAGGACGAGAGATGGCATCAACGCAAGGACGGCAGCCGCTTCTGGGCCTCCGGCGCCGTATTACCCATCCCAAGCGAACAAGAGAAATCCCATTTCATCAAGGTGCTCCGGGATGCGACTGATCGCAAACGGTCCGAGGATGCCGACCGTATGGCGTCCATTGGCAGGCTGGCGGGCGGCGTGGCCCATGATTACAACAATATGCTGACCTCCATCATCGGATATTGCGAATTGTTGGCGGATTCCATTCCCCAGAAGGACAACAACCATCAGGAATGGATCGGGGAAATGCTCTCATCGGCCAATCGGGCCGCCGCCTTGACGCGCGACCTGCTGGCCTTCAGCCGCAAACAGATGAACACCCCTGAGCCTGTGAACCTCAATGAGATCATCCATAAGATGGAAGGCCTGTTCCGAATGACCCTGGGAGGGCATATCCAACTGTCCACCGAACTGGATCCCGGATTGGAAAATGCCCTTCTGGACAAGGGGCAAATCGAACAGGTGCTTCTCAACCTCGCTCTGAACGCGCGAGAAGCCATGCCCGATGGCGGCAACGTCACCATCACCACCGCGAGCTACAAAACAACGGCCAAGGCCGCGATTTCCGCCAACACTGCGGGCGCAGCCTCCGCAGCCAGCAACGCGACCGCGCTGAGCGCCGCGAGTGCCGCCGCCTTGGCTGGTGAAAGGCCACCGGAGCCGGACTTCATAGCCCCCGAAGGCGAGACCAAGCCTTACGTGACCTTGACCTTCAGGGATAACGGTAAGGGAATGGATGCGGAAACCGCGTCCCACGCCTTCGATCCGTTCTTTTCCACCAAACCCAAATCGACGGGATCGGTTGGCCTCGGTCTTTCGACGGGCTACGGCATCATCCAGCAAAGCGGGGGGACCATTTCCCTTTCCAGCGTGCCGGGCAAAGGAACGGAATTCGTTATCCACCTCCCCGTCTTCGCGGAAAATGCGTCCGACCCGCGGCTGGATGTGCCTTTGGTGGCGAAGCCGGCCATGATGTCCGGGCTGGAAGGCGGACGGAAGGAAACCATTCTCGTGGTGGAGGACGAGTCCGCAGTAAGGAAACTGGCTTCTGCAGTCTTGCGGAAAAGCGGCTTCCAAATCCTCGAAGCCAAGGACGGCGAGGAGGGTCTGGCGATTTTCAATGCCAAGTCGCAGCAAATCGACCTCGTGCTCACGGACGTGGTGATGCCGAAGATGAGCGGCCTGGCCATGGCCCGGCAAATCCTTTCCAGGCATCCCGAGGTTCCCATCGTCTTCATGTCCGGTTATTCCGAAGACGCCCTTTTGGAATTGGACATGCCGGACCGGAATTGCGTTTTCCTACCTAAGCCCTTCTCGGTGGTCAAACTCCTGGAAAAAATCGCCGAGGCCATCAATACCAGGCAGGTTGCCGCAAAGAAACCCTAATCCGGCCTTTGATCCGGCCCGGCTTGCGCCAAGCCGGATTGAATGCGAGAATGGACCCACCCTTACATTACCAAGAAGGTTACCATGGAAGAAACCCAGTTGAAACTCCTCGCATTCCTGTCCGATGAGGGGCAGCATTTCACCGAAGAGTTCATAGAAAATGTCGGAGAGGAAAGCGAGATTGAGGCCGCTTTGGAACACCTGATAGCCAACGGACACGTGGTTTCCGGAGAGCGCGGCAGCTACACCATCACCGAGGAAGGCACGGAAGCCTATAACGAGCAGGTGGAGCGGGACGGGGTCGAGGACGAATAGCCGTATCCGGCCCGCTCCTTTTGGATTACTTCGGTCATCACTTTCGAAGCAGGGGCGCATTGCGGAATTTCCGCCCTAGTGAGAACTTGACCGCCCACAAAGACCAAAGCCACCTCGCCGCATAGAGCGGCAATTCAAAGTTGACTTCGACCAATCTCCCGAAAATTACCGCTGACCTTAGACTTAAATTCCGCGTTCACCTTACCCGCTCCCAATAGTCTAGACGGATTTGATAAATCAGAGTGGCGCAGTTTCCGACCAGCCCAATGGCTTTTCTGACGATTTGCTCATCAGATCGTAATCGGGTCAGATCTTGACCAAATTACGATCAGATCGTAATTTGGTCACATGAAAGAGCGTTATCTTTCCGAAATCGTCAAAAATCTCGCCTTTGCCAATCATAAAATGGCGTTCGTTTCCGGGCCGAGGCAAGCGGGCAAGACCACCTTCGCGAAAATGCTCTTAAAGGAACGCGGAGAAGGAACCTATTTCAACTGGGACGAAACGGAATTCCGAAGGGCCTGGACCAAGCACCCGAAATCGACGATTCCCACATCCAAGAAGGGCGGAGCCCCGCTGGTAATTCTGGATGAAATCCATAAGGCCAAACTATGGAAACGGACATTGAAAGGTCTTTTCGACACGCTGGAGGAGCCGGCGGACCTCCTGGTAACCGGAAGCGCGCGGTTGAACGTATACAAGAAAGGCAGCGACAGTCTTCTGGGCCGCTATTTCAATTTTCGGTTGCATCCATTCACCTTGCGTGAAATGGTTCATGGCGGAGCGGGGGCATCCGACTCCCTTTTCACCGCATTGCGCGAGCGCGCATTGGCCCCCAGGAAAGCGTGCCTTGAGGGGTTCGCTGATCTGATGCGATTCGGAGGTTTCCCCGAGCCTCTTTTCGCCCAGGATGAAAAGAGAGCCCGATTATGGCGGCGAGGCAGAGTGGAGAAAGTCATCCGGGAGGACCTTCGGGATCTGAGCCGTATTCCCGAATTGAGCCGGATCGAAATGCTGGCATCGCTGTTGCCGGAAAAAGTCGGTTCGATGTTCAGCATCGCATCTTTGCGTGAACATCTGGAAGTGAATCATGAAACGGTCAAGCGTTGGGTCATGCTTTTGCAAGAGTTGTACTACCTGTATGAAATCAAGCCTTACCAAGGCTCGGTATCCCGATCCCTGAAGAAAGAGGGAAAGGTCTATCTTTGGGATTTCAGCGAGGTGCCGGAAAAGGCGGCGCGTTTCGAGAATCTCGTCGCCGGTCACCTGCTGAAGGCTTGCCACTTCTGGACGGATACCGGAGAAGGCGATTACTCATTGCATTTCATCCGGAACAAAGAGAAGCAGGAAGTCGATTTCCTGGTAGCCAAGGATGGAAAACCCTGGATGGCCGTCGAAGCCAAATGGGCGAACGGAGCGCCTTCGCCGAACTGGAAAAAGTTTCTGCCCCCTTTTGGGAATATCATGGCCGTACAACTCATCGCGGAGCCCGGCATATGGAAGTGGGTCAAGGTAGGAGATAAGGACCTGCTGATCGCCTCGGCACAGGAGTTTCTGGCATACCTGGTTTAAGGTCCAAAAAACTTAAGCGTTTAAAGATTACCTTCTCAACTTGCCGCATTCCACTCTCTGACGCGCGCCAACTAAATTCAACAAGCGGCATTATAACGGGATTTTAACCCGGACTTTCGGAAATCAGACTTTGTAGAATTCCCGATACCAATCGACAAACCGGGAAATCCCCGATTCGACCGAGGTATCCGGCTTGAACCCCACGTCCCGCATCAGATCGGTCACGTCCGCTTCCGTGGAGGGTACGTCCCCCGGCTGCATGGGGAGCAGGTTGAGTTGGGCCTTGTTACCCAGCTTCTCTTCCAGCACGCGGATGAAATGCATGAGCTCCACGGGAGCGCTGTTCCCGATATTGTAGATCCGGTAGGGGGCGGCCCCGATGGAAGGATCGGGTTGGTCCGGGTTCCAGGCGGGATCGGGCGTGGGTATCTTGAAGGTTACCCTGTAGACGCCCTCGACGATGTCGTCGATGTAGGTGAAGTCCCGCTTGTGATGCCCGCCATTGAAGACGTCGATGGGTTTTCCCGCCAGGATGTTGGCCGTGAACTTGAAGAGGGCCATGTCCGGGCGGCCCCAGGGGCCGTAGACGGTGAAGAAGCGGAGACCGGTGGTGGGGATGCGGAAGAGATGGCTGTAGGTATGCGCCATCAGCTCGTTGGCCTTCTTGGAGGCGGCATAGAGGGAAAGCGGATGGTCCACGTTGTGGTGGACGGAGAAGGGCATGCGCGTATTGGCCCCGTACACGGAGCTGCTTGAGGCATAGGCCAGATGCTTCACCTGGTGCGCGCGGCAGGATTCCAGGATGTTGAGGAAGCCCACGATATTGGCATCGATGTAGGCGCGCGGGTTCTCGAGGCTGTAGCGCACACCGGCCTGGGCCGCGAGGTTGACCACCCGGTCCGGCTTGTGAGCGTCGAAGATGCGCCCGACGGCCGCCGCGTCTTCCAGGCTCGCCTGTTCGAAGGAGAAGCCCGGAAGCCCGCGCAGCTGGTCGAGGCGCGCATGCTTGAGCTTGGGATCGTAGTAGTCGTTCAGGTTGTCCAGGCCGATAACCTTGTGGCCGTTGGCCAGGCAGACCTTGGCGAGGTGGAACCCGATGAAGCCGGCGGCGCCGGTGATGAGCAGGGTTTCTTGGGGCATGGGACAAATGTTCCAAATGCGGGGCTGATCCTCAATGGATTTTTGCTTGATAGCAGATATACGCAAAACCCCTCGAAAAAAAGTCATGTCCATGGTTATATTACTATGGTCATAAGGGGTCGGAAATGGAAATCAAAGCGGGCGAGTTCAAGGCAAAATGCCTTGAGTTGATGGATCGGGTGGCTGAAGGCCACGAGGAAATCATCATCACCAAACGGGGCAAACCGGTGGCAAAGTTGGTTCCGATAGTGGCAATGCCTAAACCCGAAATTTTCGGGTACATGAAAGGAACCTTCGAAATCCTTGGGGATATCGTAGCCCCGACAGGAGAAAAATGGGAAGCGGATGAGTGACGCTGCCGTTCTTCTCGATACCCATGTATGGCTCTGGTTGGCCGATGGAAACGATCGCCTGAAAAATACTCCGGGCTATGAGGCGATCCTGAAAGCCCGGGCAATGAGCGGAATTTTCATCTCCATCATTTCGGTTTGGGAAGTGGGGATGCTCGCTTCGAAGGGAAGGATACTTGCCCGGCAGGACTACCGGCGGTGGATTGAGCGCGGTCTGTCCGAGAGCTTTGTCCGACTTCAGCCCATGACGACCGGGATCGCGTTGGAAAGTTCAAGCCTTCCCGGTGAATTCCATGCCGATCCGGCGGATCGGATCCTGGTGGCTACGGCCCGGGAACTCGACATTCCACTCATCACCGCGGATGCCAACATTCTCGCGTATGCGAACCGGAACCACGTCAAGGCGCTTGAAGTCTAAGCTGACGAGCCTATAGACTTATAATCGCGAGGAGCGGGGAGTTTGCCTTGCAAACTCTATAGCGACGAGCCTATAACCGCCAGAGCACGATGCCCGAAGGCGTCTTCTCGCGGGGCAGCAGGTTCTTGAGATCCGCGACCACGCCCTTGCCGCCCCGGAGCAGGCGCATAGGCAGTTCCCATCCGTCCTTTTTGAACGGGTCGTGCGCCACGGCCAGAACCACGCCCACGGCGGGCTTCAGCTTTTCGATCGGGACTATTTCCAGTCCGTACTCGTGCATGGCTTCCTCTGGATAGGCCAGCGGGTCGGTCACCTGCACGTCGAATCCGAAGGTCTTGAGTTCGCTGACGATGTCTACAACCTTGGTATTGCGGATGTCCGAGACATTTTCCTTGAACGTTAAGCCGAGGATGGTGATCATGGGCTTCTCGCCCGAGAAATCCACACCGCCCTGCTTCAGCAGTTCCTTGGTCAGCTCGCGGGCCACGTAGCGGCCCATGCTGTCGTTGATGCGGCGGCCCGCCAGGATCACCTGGGGGATGTAGCCCAACTGTTCCGCCTTATGGGTAAGGTAATACGGGTCCACGCCGATGCAATGCCCGCCCACCAGTCCCGGCTGGAACTTGAGAAAGTTCCATTTGGTGCCGGCCGCGGCCAGCACGTCCGAGGTGTCGATGCCTACGCGATGGAAGATGAGGGACAGTTCGTTCACCAGGGAGATGTTCAGATCGCGCTGGGTGTTCTCGATGACCTTGGCGGCCTCGGCCACCTTGATGGAAGACGCCTTGTACACGCCGGCCGTGACCACGGAGGCGTACATCTCGGCCACGATTTCCAGGGTCTCGGCATCCATGCCGGAAACCACCTTGGTGATCTTGGTGAAGGTATGCTCGTGATCGCCCGGGTTGATGCGCTCGGGGGAATAGCCCACCTTGAAGTCGACGCCGCATTTAAGGCCCGATTCCTTTTCGAGCACCGGCACGCATTCCTCTTCGGTGGTGCCGGGATAGACCGTGGACTCGTAAACTACGATGGCGCCTTTTTTCAGATTGCGTCCCACCGTGGCCGAAGCTTTGAGCAGAGGAGTCAGGTCCGGACGGTTGGCGTTGTTCACGGGAGTGGGGACGGTGACGATGACGAAATCCGCCTCGCGGATACGGGCGGCGTCCAGGGTCCAATCCACGCTTGACTTGGCGATTTCCTCGGAGGCCACGTCGTGGTTTCGGTCGATGTTCCGTTTCAGCTCCTCAATGCGCTTGGGATTGATGTCGAAGGCGATAACCTTCTGGTTTCTTCCGAAAAACACGGCGATGGGCATGCCCACGTAGCCCAGTCCTACCACCGCGATCTGTCGATTCTTGTTCATTCCCCGATTTCCTTTCGCATTTCCGTCTTCAAAAACCCCTAAGGATACGCTTTTAGCTAAGATAAATTCAAGAAGCTATATTTTACCACCCGATCGAAGGTCCTTGGCCAACAGGCCCCCGGGCCCGTCCGATACCGGCAACTTAGGTGGAAGCGCTCGTAACCATGACCGTAATAACTGAAAAACAGGTACTTGACGCCTTGCGGGTGGTCCAGGATCCGGATCTCCATAAGGACATCGTCGAGCTGGAATTCGTGAAAAACCTGCGCATAGAGGGCGGAGCCGTCAAATTCGATGTGCAGCTGACCACGCCCGCCTGCCCAGTCAAGGAAGACCTCAAAGCCCAGGCCCACCAGGCCGTCAACGCCATTCCCGGAGTCACCTCGGTGGACGTGAACATGACCGCCCAGGTGACCCGGTCCGCTTCCAGTAAAAAGACCGAGTTGCTCAATGACGTGAGGCACATCATCGCCGTGGCCTCCGGCAAGGGCGGGGTGGGCAAATCCACCGCGACGGCGAACTTAGCGGTGGCCCTGGCCCAGACCGGCGCCCAAGTGGGCATCCTCGACGCGGACATTTACGGTCCTTCCATGAGCATGATGTTCCAGGTGAAGGAAGCGCCCATCCTGGATGACAAGCAGAAGCTGCATCCCGTGGTGGTCAACGGCATCAAGATCGTCTCCATGGCCATGTTCGCCGATGACGAGAAACCGGTCATCTGGCGCGGCCCGATGGTCTCCCAGATGATCCAGAACTTCGTCCACAACGTGGTCTGGGGCTCCCTGGACTACCTGCTCATCGACATGCCTCCCGGTACCGGGGACGTGCAGCTCACCCTGACCCAGAGCGCCCCCCTGTCCGGCGGCGTGATCGTGACCACGCCCCAGGACGTGAGCGTCCTGGATGCGAAAAAGGGTTTGAAGATGTTCCAGAAGGTCTCGGTGCCGGTGCTCGGCATCATCGAGAACATGAGCTACTTCATCTGCGATAACTGTGAAAAGAAGCATTACATCTTCCGCCAAGGCGGAGGCAGGCGCATTTCCCAGTCCCTGGGAGTTCCCTTTCTGGGCGAAATCCCCCTCGAGCCGGAAGTGGCCGTGGGCGGGGACGTGGGCCTTCCCATCGTCGAGAAAAATCCGGCCTCGGTCTCGGCCAAGGCCTATCGGGACATCGCGGGCCTCATCGCCCAGGAGTTGTCCATCCTGAGCGTGGCCCAGACCGGCGTCCTCGCCGAATTCGACTATACCTGGGAGTCGCTCCCCAGGGAGTCCGCTCCTAAAGGGGGGGTCGCTTCTCCCGTCTCCATCGGCGGCGGCCCGATACCGGGGAAAACTCCATGAACAAGGTAAACGCTCCCATCGCATTGTTTCGCAAGGAACCGGATATCCTCAGTATCCGCTGGAACGACGGCACGGTTTCGGACCTGAAAGCCCGGTTTTTGCGCTCTTCCTGCCCCTGCGCCGTCTGCGTCAATGAATGGACCGGGGAAAAGATGCTCGACGAATCGCGCATCCCGGCCGATATCAAACCCGGCCGCATCGTGGCGGTGGGCCGCTATGCCATGGCCATCCACTGGAGCGACGGCCATAAGACCGGAATCTACAGTTATGACTATTTGAAGAAGCTCGAACCCGGCGTTCCGCTCGGAGCCTCGCCCGGATTGGGCTAGCGCCCGCCCCCCTATGGCGCCGCACCCCATAGGGGCGCTTCCGCATAGGCGCGCTTCCTTTGAGCGGTCGTTCGCGGCGGGAGGGGACCCCCGGCATTTGACTTGTCCGCCTCCACCCCCCAAAATAGGGGGGGCCAAGCCTTGCCTCCCGAAACGGCAAGGCTTGACTCAAAGCGCGTCAAAGGCTTGAGCGGAGCGGACTTAGAATTGTAGATTGGAAGCACTGTTTTCGAAACGGAGTCATCCTTTTGGTCGATCTGAACGAACAGCTTTATTTCCGGGATCTTTACCGGCACGCCATCATCACGCCGGACGAGGAAAAGGATCTGGTCCAGCGCATCAAGCGCGGCGACTCCAAATCCATGCACCGCCTTATCCTGGGTAATCTCCGTTTCGTCGTTTCCATCGCCCGCCGGTACCAAGGCAAAGGGCTCTCCCTTCTCGAGCTCATCAATGAGGGCAACCTCGGCCTCTACAAGGCGGCCAAGCGCTACGATCCTTCCCGCGAAGTGAAGTTCATCTCCTACGCGGTCTGGTGGATCCGGCAATCCATCCAGAAGGCGCTCTTCGAGCAGGTCGGCGCCGTGCGCGTTCCCCCCAACAAGCTCGCCATGGTCAATCGCTTCAAAAAAGCTTTGGTCCAGAACGGCGGCGACTACGAGAAGACCATCAGCCTTCCGGAATTCGCGGATTACGAGCAGGAAATCGCCGAGATCATGGAAAAGATCGCGGATGTGTCCCTGAACGCGCCCCTGGGCTCGGAAAGCGACGGCCGCGATCCGGTCACGACCCTCATGGACGTCCTCGGCAACGAAGGCAACCAGGAGGTGGACAACGAAAAGGCCGAACTCTCCCGCGTCATCGATTCCGTACTGGGCCAGATGTCCGAGCGCGAGGAGAAGGTGCTGCGCATGTATTACGGCATCAACTTTTCCCGCGAATTCACCTTGGACGAGATCGGCAAGGAACTGAAGCTGACCCGCGAACGCGTGCGCCAGATCAAGAACAAATCCCTGCGCAAGCTGCTGCGTTCCAAGGACTCGAAGGACAAACTGATGCCCTTTGTCTCGGAGAACTAGCTCTCCAAAAATTGGCCATGGGGATGGGCGCGTGGGTCTCGCGGCAGGGCAGCCCCTCCGCGCTTCCAAGGGCCTACCGCGACTCCGATCCCATCTTAATCCGGGTTTTGCAAAACGCTATGGTTCTTTTCGACGGCGGACCTGAATTCGCCGGAAACCGACGCGAGATCGACCACATCGACCCGAAACGGAAGCTCAGAATCCGAAAAGGATTCCTGCAATTTCCAAAGGGTTTCTTTTGGCAAAGGACGGTGGCTCACCAAGGCGAGATCCAAATCGGAAAATCGCTTCGCCCGTCCCATAACCCTGCTCCCGAACACCCAAACGGTTATGTCAGGCACATTCCGTTTGAGGATATCCCGAACTTCGGATAGGTAGCCCGGCCCAACGTCAACGTTCATGCAAGTCGCTGTTCCAGGCAGAGCAAAAGCGCGCCCGCATCGGTCACGAAATCCGCCGCAATCGCATACACTTCTTCGGCCTTCGCTTCCTGATAGGTGTGCGTGGTTTCATTGCGGGCCCTATGATACCCGAACCAGAGTACCGGGTCTTCGAGCAAGCCCTTTTCGGCAGCCATGCGGTATAAATCCCTCCGCTGAAGCGTGTCCACGTTTTCCGCCAATGCCTGCCGAAATGGTTGGAGGTTGATCGATTCGGGCTGCATATCCCTCAAAATATACCCCTCTTCAGAGAAGTTGACCATGCAACCCAGGGCTCCAATTTCCCAAGTATGCTATAATTGGACTTATGCAGGAACGTCGCATTGAGGATCGGCGCCAGCCGGAATCCCGTCGGAAGACCCTCATTCTCCCCTTCGCGATCCTCGGCGCCATCGTGGGTCTGGTGGCCGGATTCTCCTTGGCCCTGGTCCTGGATTTCGGCGACAGGCAGATGAGCGAATCCCACTTCGGATTGGAACCCGGCAAGCGCATTTCCAAGGGACGCGATTTCAGCGGCGTCGCGGAATTGGACAACCTACCTGCGGCGGATCGGGAGCGATTCCGCAAGAGCATGCAGCTGGTCCAGGCCGGCGCGGGCTCCCAGGCCCTGGGCGAACTGGGACCGGTTCTCCAGCAACATCCGGATTTCTGCCCGGGTCAGGGATTGGCCGCCTTGATCGGCATGGGAGTGCTGGGCGCGGATGCCAAGGCCCCATCTCCCGGAGAGAACCCGTCCACCGGGGACCCGTTCGATGCCCAGGCCGATTGGAAGGTTTGCCTCGCCAAGGATTCCACGAATCCCTTTGGGCAATACGTGGCGGGCCGTTGGTTCGAAAAGGTCCGGCAGCCCGACTCCGCGGAAGCGCATTATTTCAAATCCATCAAAGCGGCGCCCCATTTCGCCTATCCTTATATCGGCCTGGGCCGCATCCATCTCGAAGAGGGCGATTTCCGCGCCGCCAAACGGAACTTCCGCACCGCCATCGGCCTCATGGAATTCGATTCTGCGGCCTACTGGCCCGGAAAACGGTTGGCCATCCCCGTTACGGAAATCGTGCCCTACGATCTGCTCGCGACCCTTTATTACCTGACCGGCGCGGAAGACAGTGCGCGCATGGCCCTGGAATACGGGGAAGAAAAGGGCGTCCGCACCGATCGCATGGCCATGGTGCAGGCTTGGCTCTGGGAGTCGCGTGGATTCCTGAACAAGGCGGATTCGCTCTACCGCGCGCTGCAGGCCAAGGATCCCAACAACCGGGTCTACTCCGAAGCCATCGCCACTCTGGGCTGGAAACCCCAAAACCGCGGTTCGCTCAACGGTCGCGATTCCTCCGGCGGCGCGCGCAAAGCGGATGCCGAGGCCATCTTCGCCATCTCCTTGCTCGATCCCCTGGCGCGCCAGAACCCCCGTAACGCCCCGCTCTGGATGGCCCTGGGCCAGGCCTATTACCGCCGCGGCCTGTTTGGCATGGCCACGGAATGCTTCGACTCCAGCCTGAAATACGAACCCGGCCTTCCCGGCCTCTCGGAAAAAAGGGATGCGGCCTACCAAAGTCTTATTCGCCAGGCCGTGCCGGCCCGCTCGGCCAAGCGGACGAATTACGCCGCCGCTCTTTCCCCGGAAGAACAGACGACGGTGGTCATCCCAGGCAGCATCGCCCTGCTCGGCACCTACAGCGTTCCCTGGGGCAGCACCCAGACCCAGGTGCGCCAAGCCTATCCCAAAAAATCCTTCCAGACCCTGCCCAACGGAAACCTGATGGACACCTTTCAGCATGACGGCGTGCGCCACGATTACCTGCTGGCGTTCAAGGCGGGACGGCTGTGGGGCATCCGCGTCTATGTGACGGACAGCCTCGGCCAGTCGGGCGACGTTTTCGGCCGATCCATCCGCACCAAGGCCAAGATCTCCGGCGAAGGGAAAGGGACCGGTGAAGCCAAATGCCCCGGCTACCGCAGCTTCCAGGGCGCCATCTGGGAAAACGACGATACCTTCGAATTCATGGCCCAGTTCGAAAACGAGAGCCATAAGGTCCGCCTGGCCCGCATCGGCCGCGAATACCTGCCCCGGGACCGTCGCCTCTGCGATCTGGTGGCCTACCTCCGCGACGACACCTGGAAATGAGCGTCGAAGCGACGCCTCAGCCGTCCCAGCAGGATGGCAAGCAAAACCTCACGCGCGTCCTCATCACCGGTGCCTCTTCCGGCATCGGTCTCGCTGCCGCCCTGCTGCTCACCGCCCGCGGCTACAATGTGGTAGGCACCGCCCGCCGTCCCGACGAGGCCCAGCAACGCCTCGAACGCGAACGCGGCGATCCCCTCCCCTTCGCCCTGGTGGAAATGGAATTGACCGATCCCGATTCGGTGGACCGGGGCTTTGCGAAGGCCGAAGCCCGCCTAGGCGGCATCGACATCCTCATCAACAACGCCGGTCAAGGCGAATTGGGCGCGGTGGAAGACACCCCTCTCTCCGACAGCCGCGCTCTCTTCGAAGTGAATTATTTCTCCGTGGTCCGCCTGGTGCAGAAGGCCATCCCCGCCATGCGCCAGCGCGGCAAAGGGGTCATTCTCAATTTGGGCTCCATCGTCCACGACCTGCAATTCCCCTTCAAGGCCCAATACTGCGCCAGCAAATCCGCCCTCACGGGCTTCTCCCTCTCTCTCCGCTACGAACTGCATCCCTATAACGTGCGGGTGCACGTTCTGGAGCCCGGCTGGGTCCGCAGCGAGTTCCACAACCGCCTCCGCCCCGTAATCAAGGAGGGCAGCCCCTACGCCCCCCGCCTGAAGCCTTTCCTCGACTTCTCCCGCGACTCCGACCCCACCATTCCCGACGGCCCGGCCGTCGCCCGGGTCATCCTCTCCGTAATTGAGAACCCGAAGTCCCCGGTGCGCATAGCCGTGGGCCCGGAAGCCAAAAAGTTCCGCATCGCCCGCCGCTTTCTGAGCAATGCCATGCTCGATCGCATCCTTCTCAGCAAGCTCTCGAAAAAGGGCGATCAAGCGCCGCTTTAACCCATCGGGCGGGTCGCCGCGTCATGCTCCCAGCAGGGTATGCACAATGTATCTACAACGGGTGTAGCTACAATGTATCTACACCTCGTACACCGCCACTGCCTCCTCTCCCCCTCCCATATCGACCCACCCCCAGCGGACCTCCAAGCCCCCAGGGGTCCACCGACCCAGTCCAGCTCACTTCCAAAACGACTGCGCAGCCGCCCGGAACCCCAACCTCTCCCGGGGCCGCGCGCTTGGACCCAATCCTAGGTCGCGTGCTCAATGAGCCACGCCGGTTCCTCCACGTAATACTGCTCCACCCTATCCCAATCCACCACATTCCACCACGTCTCCACCCATTCAGGCCTGCGGTTCTGGAACTTCAGATAATAGGCATGTTCCCACAGATCGACCAACAGCAATGGCTGCAACCGCTTGCTGATGGGGCTGTCCTGATTCGGCAGGTTCATCATCTGCAGTTTCCCGTCCGCATCCTGCACCAGAAAGGTCCACCCGCTTCCGAACATCTCCAGCGCCAGGGTCGTGAACTTCTTTTTGAACTCCTGGAAGCTCCCGAATTCCTTCTTGATGGCTTCGCCGATCTTGCCTTTGGGATCCCCGCCCTTGCCCGGGCCCATGGTGGACCAGAACAGGCTATGGTTGGCGTGGCCGCCACCGTTATTAATGACCGCCTGACGCATGCCGTGGGGAATCGAATCCAGGTCGGCCAGGATATCGTCGATGCCCTTGTCCTGAAAGGCCGGGATGCCTTCGGTAGCCTTGTTCAGCTTTTCCACATAGGCGGCATGATGCTTGCCGTGATGGATTTCCAAGGTATCCTTGTCATAAAAGGGCTCTAGGGCATTGGTGGGATAGGGAAGTGGGGGAAGGGTAAAAGCCATGATGGGTTGCTCCGGTCTTATGGAATGGGTAAGGAGTGAATTGTAAGGAGAAGATAAAGGGCGCTGATGGCAAGTGCAATATCAATGACCGGCTCTTAGGCCAACACCGGCTCTTGGGCCAACCTGAAAACCCTATTTTAAGGCGGAAACGAAAAGTTCATCGCAACAGCGACCCAGGCACTGGATTTGCTTGAAAGTTAATTTCCACTTCTCCCAACGCTTGTCGGGAAGGCGAAGGCCTGCCGGATCAGGGCGCGTTCAGATATACGTGGAGATCCTCGATATTGGCCTCGGTCAAGGGCAGGCTCACCATGATTTTGGAGGGTCGCTTGGGCATGTAACCGGCAGGATACGTCCCGTGTATCACGCGGGCCGTAAGCAGATCCAGGGACGAGCCTTTCACGGCGGGACCCATGGATCCGTCCAGCTTCGGGTTTACGTTATGGCAGGAGATGCAGTAGGACAGATAGACGGTACGGCCGGCCACGGCCTTGGGATCCGCGTTGGGATCCTTCTTGCCGCATGCGGTCCAGAGTTGAAGGACGCAGGCCGTGGTGAAGAGGACCGCGAGTCCGCGCCCCCAGAAGGAGGCGGACCCGGGTGGAAAAAAAGACTTCAAGGGAAGCTTCTTAGAGGATGACTTCGGCCAGGACGTAGAACACCACCGAAAGGAGCAGTCCCCAATGGATGACGCCTGAAACCTTTTCGATGGGTTTAGTGGTGATGCCCTTGTCGGCGAGCAAGGCGTTGGCCTCGAGCAATCCCACAATCACGACCACGATACCGAGCCACATCCCAACCTTCCCGTTTTCCAACCGAATGGTGAGATGGCTGGCGGCTCCCATGAAAAACAACAGGGGAACGGAAAGCAGGGTGTTGGTGCGTGAAGCCAAGAAGGCCCGGCGCGCGAGGGCGGGCAGGTTCTCAACCTTCTCACCGTTGGCGGAGGCGATGATTTTCTTCTGGCGGGGCCAGATGACGAACCACACGTTCGCCCACATCACCGTGCCCATGATGGCGCCGGTCATGATGGTTGCGCTCCAGGAACTGTTGAAAAGGGCGGCACCGTCAGGTCCGACTTGGGCGAATCTCATGAGGATGATGGCCCAGCCGGTTATAAAGGTGCCCATGGCGCCGTAGCGGAAATAGAACAGGGCCTTGGGAACCAGGCTCTGGGTGACGGCGGTCTTGACGGCGGCGTCGGCCTTGGCGAAAAAGGGGCCTTGGACGAAGTTGAAATACCAGAGCATGCCGATCCAGGCGATGCCGAAGATGAAATGTCCCCAACGCAGCAAGAACATGAGTCCGTCAAAGTTGAAAAGAGCCCATTCCAATTCCATAGATCGCCTCCGTTTTTATCGAGAATCGAAACGCAAAATATAAGCATTTAACCCGCGATGACAACGGAAAGCGGAATAACAAGGTCCGGATCGCCTCCGTCGTCAAAAGACGCTATAATTGGCGCTGTAATTCACCGTGCCGGTCAGCGGCGTCGGAGGAGGGTTTTGGTTACGCGATGGTAACGCCGCAGTCGACATGCTTGGTGGAAGCCACCCTTTCCGGCTGGGGCCGCTATCCCGTTCTGACCGCTCAGGAGGCCGCCCCCGCCACCTTGGGAGAGGTACCCGGCCTGGTCGAGCGCGCCTTCCTGCCCCGCGGACAAGGGCGCAGCTACGGCGACGCCTCCTTGCCGGCCCAGGGCCACCTCTCCATCAATTCCCATCGTCTTGACCGACTTCTTTCCTTCAATCCCTTTTCCGGCGTGGTGGACGCGGAGGCCGGTGTCACCTTGCAGGCGATGCTGCGCATTGTCGTCCCCCGGGGCTTCTTCCTGCCCGTCACTCCCGGGACCATGTTCGTGAGCCTGGGAGGCGCTATCGCCAGCAACGTCCACGGCAAGAACCATCATCGAGCCGGTTCCCTGGAGCATTTCATCCTGGAGATGGAGGTGGCCACGCCCACGGGCACCTTCACCTGTTCCCCGGAAATCCGGTCCGACCTGTTCCGCGCTACCGTGGGAGGCTACGGGCTTACCGGCTTCATCACGCGCGCTAAGCTCCGCCTCAAGCCCATCCAAACCGCCCGATTGGATTGCCTGCGCATCCGCGCGCCGGGCCTCGACTCCTTGTTCGCCCTTTTTGCCAAGCACGATGCGGGATACGAATATTCCGTGGCTTGGTTGGACACCTTGGCACGGGGGCGATCCCTGGGGCGAGGGGTGCTGATGGTGGGCAACCATGCCCCGCCCGCCGAAGGCTCCTCAGGTCCGGGTGCGGCCGAATCCCCCCTAGCCCACCAGGAGAAGCGGAAGTTCAAGGTCCCCTTCGCCATGCCCGGAATCCTGCTCAACCGACCTTTTCTGACCGCGTTCAATACCGCCTTCTACCGCATCTCCGGCGGGGGGGGCAGTCAAGAAGGCTTCGAAGGTTTTTTTTATCCCTTGGATCGCATCCGAGACTGGAACCGGCTCTACGGAAGCAAGGGTTTCTTCCAATACCAATGCGTCATTCCCGATCCCAAGGGCGAGGACGGGATTGCCGCAGCCCTGGAATTCCTCAGCGGGAACGGCCTGGGGGCTTTCCTGTCGGTGCTCAAGCGTTGCGGGGACGACGAGGTGATGCTGCCGTTCTGCAAAAAGGGCTATACCCTGGCCCTGGACATCCCCTTCCGCGGTAAGGAAACCTTGCGGTTACTGGACCGTTTGGACCAGGTGGTGCTCCGCTTCGGGGGCAGGGTCTATCTGACCAAGGATGCGCGTCTGGGCCCGCAGACCTTCCGGACCATGTACCCGGAGTTCAAGACCTGGATGGAAACGGTGAGGCGGTACAATCCCGAGGCCAAGGGCAATTCGCGCCTGGCGGAAAGGCTGGAACTATGGAAGGCGTAGAAGCGGGAAGGCCCGGGATCGCCGTAGCCGCAGGGAAACCTGGCATCGCCGTGTTCGGCGCCACTTCAGGGATAGCCCGCGCGGTGGCGGAGCGCATGGCGTCCGAAGGGGAATCCCTTATTCTGATTGGCCGGGACCCGGTGGCCCTGGAGGGCATGGCGCGGGACCTGGAAAAGACCTCGGGAAAGCGGTTCCCGGTGATGGCCTGGGACGTGACGGATTTTCCCGGCCATGCGGAACGGTTCCGCTCGCTTTCGGAAGCTTATGAACTCAAAGGCCTCTTTTTCGCGGCCGGGGTGCTGTTCCCCCAGGACGAATGCGATCGCGATCCGGAAAAGACCCGCCTCACCCTGGAAACCAATCTCACCGGACCCGCCGTCATCCTCGACATGTTCGCGGGATACTTCCGCCGCAGGGGTTTGGGATTCATCAGCTGCGTCTCCTCGGTGGCGGGGGATCGCGGACGCGGAAAGGTGCTCGCCTATGCGGCCTCCAAGGCGGGCCTGTCCGCCTACCTGGCGGGGCTGCGGCACCGGTTGGCCGGCACGGGCGTATTCGTGCAGACCGTCAAGCCGGGCTTCGTGCGCACGCGCATGACGGAGGGAGTCAAAAGCGCCCTTATGGCGGAACCGGAAAAGGTAGCGCGCGACATCACCGCCGCCATCCGCCATCGGCGCGAAGTGATCTATACTCCCGGCATCTGGAAATGGATCATGTTGATCATCAGGAACATCCCCAATCCCGTGTTCCGGAGGATGAAGCTATGAGCCGGAAACCCTGGGTGGCGTTGCTGAGCCTGGCCCGGCCTTCCCATTGGATCAAGAACGTTTTCGTCCTGGCGGGCGTGTTCTTCGCCGAGGACTGGAACGATCCGGAAAGGCTTTTCGCGGCCCTGGCGGCTTTCCTGGCCTTCTGCCTGGCGGCCAGCGGCGTGTATTGCATCAACGATGTCCTCGATCTTAAGGAAGATAGCGCCCATCCCCGCAAGCGGCAGCGCCCGTTGGCCGCGGGAGAGGTTTCCCCAAACGCGGCCTACGCCCTGGCAGCCGCCCTGGGAGCAGCGGCCCTGACCGTAAGCCTATATGCGGGCCCCAGACTGTCCCTGTGCCTGGCCGTTTATGCGGGAATCAACATCCTCTATTCCCGCACCCTCAAGCACATGGTGCTGGTGGACGTGTTCTGCATCGCCTCGGGCTTCATCATCCGCCTGCTGGCGGGAACCTGGGGCATCGGCGTGGAGCCTTCGCAGTGGTTTCTGCTTTGCACCCTGAACCTGAGCCTGTTCCTGGGATTCTCCAAGCGCTACGCGGAATTGATTGACAGCCAACGCCCCTTGGAAGAAAAGCGCATCGTGCTGAAGAGCTATTCGCCCGAGTTCCTGCGATCCCTGTTGGCCATCACCCTCTCCGCCACCTTGATCACCTACGGTCTCTACACTACCAGCGAACGTACCTTGGAGGTGCACGGCAGCGCCCGACTCATCTATACCCTTCCCATCGCCATGTTCGGCCTGTTCCGCTATTTGTACCTGGTCATGGAAAAGGGCTACGGGGAGAACACGGTGGCCGACGTGCGTAAGGACCCGGCCTTGCTTCTCGTCTGCGCACTCTATATAGGTGCGTGCGCTATCCTGTTGGGATTTTGAACACTTTGTAAGGGACCCTAGGTTCCGCTTTCCTCCCCGCGCCGTCTCTCACCTCCAATAGTGTCGATTGATGCGACAATAGTCGGTTGTAGAAGTCTGTCTTAGGATTTGCCTCCGGTGGCTCAGAATTTATCTTCAGTGATGTAGTCTTGGCGCAACGCCAGCACCCACTAGGAGAAACTGCATGATCCGCCTGTATGACCCGGGCCTCAAGGAGGCATGCCGGGAGTTTTTGGAATATTCCCCTCAGGCAAACTATTGTCACGACCCGGTCTGGGCCGAGGTTATCAAGGAGGCCTACAACAAGGAGGCTTTCATCTTAGTGCATACCGACCCCGCCACGGGCGAAGTACGCGGCATGGTGCCAGCTTGCCACCTGTCCTCGGCCGCTTTCGGCAGGGATCTGGTCTGCCTTCCCTATTTGGATTACGGCGGAATTCTGGCGCGGGACCGCGAAAGCGAGGATTTGCTTAGGGACAGGCTCATTACCGAAGCAATCTCGCGCCGGTCCAAGCTGGAAATCCGGAGCCGCGAGCCATTGTGCGGCCTGCCCACCCCCAAGGATGAAAAAGTGTCCATGATCCTGCCCTTGGCGCAGCAGGACCTGCTTTCCTTCGATGGGAATTGGCACGGCGTGCCGGAGGCCTTCGCGGCCAAGCGGGCCACCCGGGTGGAAACGGCCATGGAGGCCGCCTCGTCAGGATCGGAATGGACCGCGATCGCCGATTCTGAACTCGAAACGCTCTCCAAGGTTCAACCGGCGTTTCAGGGCCCGCTGAACGCGGATTCCTACTGGAAAGGCCTGGACGCGAAAGTGCGGAATCAGGTTCGCAAGGCGGAGAAATCCGGCGTCACGGTCGTCTGGGGCAGAGAAGAGCTGCTCTCCGACTTCTACGAAGTCTTCTGCATCAATATGCGCGACCTGGGTTCGCCCACCCATGCCCGGGGTTTTTTCGAGGCCGTGCTCCGGCATTTCCCCGGAGCGCAAGTGGGAGCAGCCTACCGCGAAGGCAAATGCATTGGAGGCCTGTTCCGCATCCTTTGGAAGAATGAACTGGTCATTCCCTGGGCGTCGACCTTGAAAGAGGAGCGCATTTATTGCCCCAACAACGCACTTTACTGGGAAAGCATCCTTTTCGCATTCGATCAAGGCTGCAGCCGGGTGGATTTCGGCCGAAGCACCCGCGATGAGGGGACCTACCGCTTCAAAAAACAGTGGCAGGCCCGGGAGCTACCTTTGTATCGTTATCAATTCGATGAAAAGGGGCATTTCCTTGAGCAATCCTGGCATGTTACACAGGGAAAATTAGGTTGGACCCGAACCATTTGGGCGAAACTCCCCCTGAAGCTGGCCAATTCCCTGGGACCGATGGTGCGAGGCAGCATTTCGGCCTGAACGACGCCGGAAAAACTTCCGATGGGAAAAGGAGTGGGAAAGCCCGCTCCTTTTCTGATCCCACCCAACCCGATCTTCCGCGGAAAAGCACCGCGCGTCTGCTCTGGGCCGTTTTTTCCTTCTTCATTCTCTATGGAACCACTTTTCCGTTCCGATTTGAAACCGACTGGAACGGGTTCCTGGAGAATACCCGGCGCATCAATTGGCTGATCTTGGGGGGGGTCCCGGGCAATCCCATCATTTCCGATATCATCCAGAACATCGTGCTTTTTACCCCCTTCGGATTCCTGGGGTATTTTTCCCTGGTCTACAAGCGTTCGCTCCTCAACAAGTTGTCCATCGTACTGGGGGGAACGGCCCTGAGCGCTTTCGTGGAATGCCTCCAGATTTTTTCCAAAACCCGCCATCCCGCCTTGTCCGACGTCATCTTCAACACCCTGGGAACCGCCGTCGGTCTGTGCGCCGCCATCCTGCTCAAGCGGTCGGTAATGGGGTTCAAATCCCATCCCGTCGCAAGAAGGTTCCTGGATTCGGAGTCCGCCTTTCCGGCCTTCATTTTTCTGCTCCTCACGGTGGCCGGAAGCTGGCAGCCCTTCGATTTCTCCATGGATGTTTCCCTCGTGTGGGGACACGTGAAGCCCCTGCTCCAGGATCCCATCCGGTTCAGTCGGCCGGACGACGACATCGTCGGGTTCATCCGCTTTCTGCTCACAGGGTTGTTTGTCTGTCGCATGGCCAACGAAGTAAGGTTGCGTCGACCGGTGCTGTGGGGAATGGCCGTGATGGGCATTTTCGGGGTAGGCTTGGAGCTTTCGCAGGTTTTCATCGAATCCCGGTCTCCGGAACTTCAGGACGCTCTCGTCTCCTTGATGGGCGCGGCATGCGGCGGTATCGCCTTCTACTTTCCCGGTTTCCACCGGCGTCCCAGGGTCTGGTCCGCCGCCGGAGGGCTCGCGGTCCTTGTCTCCGCCGCCGCGCGTACGCTTTATCCCTATGACTTTACCGATCAGTACGGAGGATTCAACTGGATCCTCTTCCTGCCGCAATACCAGGGCTCGACGTTCGCCGCCATCGGCAATTTCATGGAGTCGGCCATGGTCTACTTCCCCATCGGGTTTCTGCTGGGATACTTCTATCCCCGCCTCCGCCCTTCGGCCCTAGCCGCGTTGCTGGCGGGGGTCATGGCGCTTGCGCTCGAGGCCGCGCAGGGGTTCGTGCCCGGCCGCTACCCGGATGTTACGGATGTTTTCGGCGCCATGTTAGGAGCCATCGCGGGGGGGATTACCTTGACGCGGGGATGGCCCGCCTTCCGAGAATACATGCGCAGGGACGACGACAACCAGGTCTGAAGGCGGGCATAAGCGATGAAATCAGATATTCTGATCACCGGCGGAGGCATTGTCGGATTGGCCACGGCTTGGCGGCTGTTGCAGCGTTTTCCCGGCCGCAAGGTCACCGTGCTCGAAAAAGAGAGCGGAGTGGCCCGTCACCAGACCGGCCACAATAGCGGCGTGATCCATTCCGGCATCTATTACAAGCCCGGCAGCTACAAGGCCCTGCTGTGTCGCCGGGGTTACACGGAAATGACGGCCTTCTGCGCCGAAAACGATCTGCCCCACGAGATTTGCGGCAAGATCGTGGTGGCCGTTTCCGAAAGCGAATTGCCCCAGTTGGAGACGCTCCGGCAAAGGGCGGAAGCCAACGGCCTCAAAGGGGTCACGGTGGTGGAGCGCGGGGACATCGCCCGCTACGAGCCTCATGTGGTGGGACTCAAGGCCCTGCACGTTCCGGAAACGGGCATCGTCGATTACGTGAAGGTTTCCGAGAAGCTGACGGAGAAGATCAAGGCCGCGGGCGGCACCCTGGTGCTGGGCAGCCGGGTGGACGGCTTGCGCACGGACCCCGGAGAGAAAATCGTGAAGGCGGGGGAAGCGGAATACCACACCGCCTTCTTCATCAATTGCGGCGGACTCATGAGTGATAGGGTCGCCAGGCTGGACGGCCTTCAGCCCGGGATTTCCATTGTCCCCTTCCGTGGCGAGTATTACGATCTGGACGCGAACGCGCGCAAGCTCGTGAAGAATCTCGTTTATCCCGTTCCCGATCCTGCCTTTCCCTTCCTGGGCGTGCATTTCACGCGCATGGTGGGCGGAGGAGTGGAGTGCGGACCCAATGCGGTGCTGGCCTTCAAGCGCGAGGGCTACCGCAAGTCGGACGTGAACCTAAAGGACATGGCGGAAGTGTTCGCCAATCCCGGCTTCCGCAAGCTGGCCCTGAGGCATTGGCGTATGG
>JALYSE010000191.1 GCA_030854955.1 Fibrobacterota bacterium
CGATAGAGGTGGTGAGGCAGGGGGCGGGGAAGAGGTTTGATCCGGAGATTGTTTTGGCGTTGAGTAAGGCGCGGGGGATTTGATGCCGCGCAAGCCCGTGGACTGGGCCAAGCTCAAGGGCGTTCTGAAGCTCTGAGCCATAAGACTCCCCTGGGGACCAGGCTTTGATTCTACTTACTTTGAACGACCGTTTTGACGTCTACGCTGCCTGTTGACGCGCCTTTTTTAAGAATATAAAAACCCGTGCCGGAAGCCTTGGCGGAATTCACCGCCCTGCCGTTGAGTTCATAGACTCCGGCCGCGCATCTGAGTAGGCAACGAGGCGGTCTCGATATGCTTCCGTCCGGGATCGAAGTTGCCATCGATCCAATTGGAGGAGATGTCCGAGCCGGGCTGGTTGCTCATGAAATAGATGCCGCCCCCGTCCGAACCCATTTTCAGGAAGTCGCGGATGACGTTCGACCGGAAGTGCAGATCTCCTGTCCAGCGGGTGGTGGAATCCCAGCCCCATCCCACCGCGATGGCCGAATACGGGAAGTCTTCCATGAGGTTATGTTCGAACCAGACCGTTTTAGCAGCGGGAAGGAAAACGCCATGGCAGTCCTGGAATTCCGAGGCCGCGTTGCGGATGACATTGTTTCGGATATTGATTTTCCCGACCCGTTCAGAGGCGGGATAGTTCGTGAACCCGTTGGCATTCCCGATCTGGAAGCCATGGCCGGAGATGTCCTGGAGGGAGCATCCACCTTGGAAAGTCGGCGATGTTTAGTAAGGTCGATTCTTAATAAAAGATGCTTAAAAGCAATATAAAGTAAATAAAACTCAATAAAGATGCTTAAAAACAACATAAAAATGGATAAAATATAGGGAATAAAAGATGTTTCTTATCATCATAAAATGTAAAATTACAGTATATGATACTTGAAGCCAACAATAATAGCGTGGAAAACCTAAGCGACGCCTCCATCCTCAGGGAACTGGGGAAATCGCTCAAGCAATTGCGGTTGAAAAGGGATTTAACCCAGGAAGAGGTCGCATTGCGCGCTGGGTTGGATCGTACGACCGTTGTTCAGTTGGAAAAGGGCCGATCGGCGACCCTGCTGACCTTTGTGCAAATCCTTCGGGTATTGGACCGATTGGACTTTCTGAATGGCTTACATGCAGCCGAAGAAATCAGTCCTCTAGAGGTAGCCAAAGCGATGGAAAAGACCCGCAAGCGGGCGTCGGCAGGGGCTAAGCAAAAGTCCCGTAAAGCAAAAAGGCCATCATGGTAAGCGTTGCCAGGGTCTTATTGTGGGAAAAGCCGGTAGGTGCGGTGCTCTGGGATGATAAGCGAGGGGCCGCGAGCTTCGAATTCGAACCCGGTTTTCTGAAATTGGAATTGGACATCGCTCCCATCAAAATGCCGTTGGCGGAAATGGGTAAGCGCGGTAGGATATTCACCTTTCCGGCTCTCGCAACGGAAACCTATAAAGGGCTGCCGGGATTGTTGGCCGACTCCTTACCGGATCGTTTCGGAAATAGCTTAATCGACAACTGGCTGGCCATGCAAGGCCGGGACCCCGCATCCGTGAACCCGGTTGAACGCTTATGCTATATGGGCACGCGGGGTATGGGCGCATTGGAATTCCAACCGGCGCAGCATCCCGCCGATAGGAACAAGTCAAACCTGCTGGAAATTTCGGAATTGGTCAGCCTTGCCAAGGAGGCGTTGGCTCAACGGAGAACCATGAAAGCCAGTTTGAAAAAGAAACGGGCTGCGAATTTGGCGGAAATCATAAAGGTAGGGACCTCGGCGGGCGGTGCGAGGGCTAAGGCGATTATCGCGTACAATGAAAAAAACGGAGCGGTACAGTCGGGGCAGGTAAAAGCGCCTAAAGGGTTCACCCATTGGCTCATCAAGTTCGATGGCGTGACTAACGCCAAGCTGGGCGATCCAAAAGGATTCGGACGGATTGAATATGCTTACCATAAAATGGCCGTAGCTTGCGGAATCACCATGACGCAATGCCGGTTGCTAGAGGAGAATCACCGCGCCCATTTCATGACACAGCGGTTCGACCGTGCCGGAAATGCAAAGCTGCATATGCAGACGTTGTGCGCATTGGCGCATTTCGACTATAACGATCCCAATGCATACTCGTATGAGCAAGCGTTCCAGGTGATGCGGGAAATGCGGCTTCCTTATCCGGATGCCAAGCAATTGTATACCCGCATGGTCTTCAATGTCGTCGCCCGGAACCAGGACGATCATACCAAGAATATTTCCTTCCTGATGGATAATAAAGGAACCTGGCGTCTCTCTCCTGCCTATGACATTACTAATGCCCATGATCCTGGGAACAAATGGATGAGCCGTCATCAAATGTCCGTTAATGGGAAAAGGGACAAATTTACGCGCGCAGACCTGATGGCAGTAGCCAAGGAGATGAATATCAAGAAGCCCGGGGAGATCATCGAGTCCGTGGTTTCGGCGGTTGGTGATTGGCCGATATATGCCAAGGAGGCGGGGGTGGAGAAGGGGCAGGTTACTGCAATTGGGAAGCAGAGCAGGATTAAGCTTTGATCCGCAGAAATCTTTGGAAATCCCGAAAAAACAACGAAGGAGACAAATTTTGTCCTACCCGTTAAATACCTTTACTCAGTTATGACCACACCGGAAAACCCGTTCTTCGAAAAGCCGATCCTTAATTCCCCCTACGCCTACCCGAGGCGGCATTGGGAGCTGGAACCTGACGGCCAGCCCACCCAGAAAATCCTGGGAACAAGGCGTCCCGTTTCCTTTATCACCCCTATACCCAAGCCCCGCAAGCGCAAGGATGCCGGGGATCAGCAGGGTATCGTTTTCGATGAGGGCAAAGGGATTTCGACCGAGGCTCAGCAGTACGAAAAAGCCTCCATCATAAATAAAGTCCGCAGCCATGTAGACAAATGGCGGAAGGTCAATCAAGCCTCGAATCCGGAACTGTCCCGGTTGGCCCTGAAGCTGGCGACCGGAGCGGGCAAGACCACGGTGATGGCCATGATCATCCCCTGGCAGACCATCAATGCCGTTCGGCATCCCAACAGCCGAAAATTTACGCGGGGATTCCTGGTGGTATCGCCCGGTCTCACCATCAAAGATCGCCTGGGCGTCCTTCAGCCCAATGACCCGTACAGTTACTTCAAGGGCCGCGAACTGGTTCCGGCGGACATGCTGGGTGAATTGGACCGCGCCAAAATCGTCATCACCAACTATCACGCCTTCAAATTGCGTGAACGTATGGAGTTGTCCAAGGGCGGTCGGAACCTGCTCCAGGGACGCGGCGGTGAAGAGTTGCATACCCTGGAAACCGAAGGCCAGATGCTCCAGCGGGTGATGCCCGACCTAATGGGATTGAAAAATATCCTGGTGCTCAATGACGAAGCCCATCACTGCTATCGGGAAAAACCGGCCAAAGACGATGATGATGAGCAAGATGACGACGAGGATTTGAAAGGCGATGCACGCAAGGAAGTGGAAAAAAACAATGAGGCGGCCCGGTTGTGGATTTCCGGTTTGGAAACCGTGAACCGCAAGCTCGGCCTAGCCCGGGTGTTCGACCTTTCCGCCACGCCGTTCTTTCTCAGGGGCTCCGGCTATGCCGAAGGAACTCTTTTCCCATGGACCCTGAGCGACTTTTCCCTGATGGACGCCATCGAATGCGGCATCGTCAAACTGCCCCGTGTTCCCGTGGCCGATAATATCCCCGGCGGGGAAATGCCCAAGTTCCGTAACCTGTGGGAACACATCGGCAAGCGCATGCCCAAGAAGGGCCGCGGTAAGAACAACTCTCTGGATCCCTTGAGCCTGCCGGTGGAATTGCAAACCGCTTTGGAGGCCCTATACGGGCATTACGAAAAAACCTTTGAGGCCTGGCAAAAAGCGAAAATCAAAGTTCCTCCCTGCTTTATCGTGGTGTGCAACAATACGTCTACATCCAAGCTCGTCTATGACTTTATTTCCGGTTTCGATCGGGAGGAAGACGATGGGCGGGTTACGCCGGTGGCCGGCAGGCTGGCTTTGTTCCGGAATTCCGATGAACACGGAAATCCATACGGACGTCCGCCCACCTTGCTGATTGACAGCGAACAGTTGGAATCCGGCGCCAATCCACCATCCTGTTCCACCTGACCAAGCACCTGATTTACAACCAATGGCGGGATGCGGATCAGGATCCGAAGCTGAACCTGTTCGGTCAGCTCAAGCATATCGCCAAGCAATGGCTGGATACCTGTCTGGTATGCAAAGGCGGGACCTTCCCGGCCCAACTCCTGTATAAGGAAATCTCGGAATGGGCCTGTCAGCGCATTACTGCGGGCATCCTTCGGGAACTGGAAGGCGAGCGCCCCATTAAGGCACAGCCCGACCCTTACAATCCCATCGGTTCCACCGCCCATGTGAACTTCAACACTTCGAAACAGGATCGTTGGGAAACGGATTCCCGCCTGTTCCAGGTGAACTGGGTCATCCTGGACAGCGATTGGGAGGCTGAGTTCTGCCGGGCCGTGGAGGCGCATCCCCGGGTCAAAGCCTACGTGAAGAATCATAACCTCGGCTTCGAGGTTCCCTACCGGATGGGTTCTGAAACGCGCCGCTATCGGCCGGATTTTATCGTCCGCGTGGATGATGGCCGGGGCGATAGCGACCTGCTTAATCTGGTCGTGGAGATCAAAGGATACCGGGGTGAGGACGCCAAGGATAAGAAATCCACCATGGAGAACTACTGGGTGCCGGGGGTGAACAATAGCGGGCAATACGGGCGCTGGGCCTTCGCCGAGTTCACGGATGTCTATGTCATCGAGTCGGATTTCAAGGCGAAGGTGGAATCGCAATTCGCAGAAATGATGGGGCGGTATGCAACGTAGCAAGACCCTATTGGCGGCGGATTATTCTGGTTTTCTCACTGATCTCAAGTCTCGAATCCTGCAAGCTCGCACCTCGGCTGTTCGAGCGGTTAATCGCGAATTAATTCTGCTTTACTGGGATATTGGGCGCGGGATTGTGGAAAAGCAAAAAACGGCGGGTTGGGGGGATGGGGTCGTGGAGCGCCTCGCCCGAGATTTGCAAGCCGAGTTCCCTGATATGCGGGGATTTTCAATCGCAAATATTTGGAGAATGCGTCAGCTTTATGAAATTTGCGCCAACGTCCCATTTCTCGCGCAAGCTGCGCGAGAATTAACGCGGGTTCCAAAAGGGGATGCTTCGTCGGAAAAACTCGCGCAGCTTGTGCGAGAATTGGTGTCCTGTGTTCCATGGGGTCACCTTATGCTCATGTTGGGCAGATTGAAGGCTCCCGCTCCATTTATCTACTACCTCCGTGCCACCGCCCGATTCGGATGGAGCCGTAGCGTTCTACTCAACCAGATCAAATCCGAAGCCTACGAGCGTTCCGTAAAGGAAAAAAAATCGCACAATTTTCCCCTCGCGTTGCCGGAGTACATTGCCGAACAGGCCGGCGAAATGATGAAGAGTCGATACAACCTGGAGTTCTTAGGCATTACCCGCGCCGTTAAGGAACGGGAACTCGAAGACCGGCTCATAGGGCGATTGCAGCAATTTATCCTCGAACTCGGATATGGTTTCTGCTTCGTCGGCCGCCAATATCGCTTGGCCTTGGGCTCCAAGGAATACTTCGTGGACCTGCTGTTCTACCATCGCTTTCTGAAGGCCCTGGTTGCCTTCGATCTCAAGATCGGCTCCTTCGAACCGGAACATGCCGGGAAGATGGATTTCTACCTGAACCTGCTCAATGACAAAGAGCGCGCTCCCGAGGACAGCCCCTCCATCGGCATCATCCTGTGCGCCGAGAAGGACGATATCGAAGTCGAGTTCGCGCTTAAATCCAAAGCCAATCCCATCGGGGTCGCCGAATACAAGTTGCAACCTAAGTTGCCGGCCGAATTCAAGGGACGACTCCCCACCGCCAAACAACTCGCAACCTTTGTACGGGAAATAATGCCCACTCGGAATAAATGACCATCAACATCTCGTCATGCACATTGATGGGTGGTTTTCTAAACATGTTGAAAAGAGCATGTATAGAAAAGCCTATGTTTCTATACATGATGCCTTGGGGCTGTGCTTAAAATGAAATGCCATTCTCACCGGAGAGAATCTATGCGTGGAGAAATCTGAAACGTATGGCCTATGATGGGAATAAAAACTCGGTTCTGATTGCCGATGGCTCGACGCGAGGGGCCAAATGGCGATTACATAAAACCCCTGCCGAAAAAAATGACTAGACAATAATTTATGCAATCGGAGGCGGAAAACCCGCTAAATCTTCTCAAAAACAGCCTTTTCTATTGCATTTCTCCTGCAGGGGAAAACGAATAATCCCAACAATAATCCCGACAACCTGTCGGGATTCGGAAACGGCCCGGAATCCAGGGGCAAGGAAACAGAATGGCCAAGGCTAAAGCACCCGGTAAAAAATCCGTCGAGACCCTCAAGCACGACGAAGCCACCCGCAAAAACATCCCCACCGCAGAATACCAAAGCGTGGTGGGCAAGGACGCCCAGACCCCCATTCGCGTGGCCTACGAGCGCCGCAACAAGGATCTGGACCCGCAATTGGTCTGGCGCGGCAAGGACGAGCAGGACTGGTCCGATCTGGTGGTGCATGCCCCGCCCCTGTACATCCAGGAAAAAGTCCACCCCAAGGTGTTGATCGATGACCTGCTGCGGCGCAGCGAGGATAAGAACAAGATCGCGGACATCAAAATGGACCTGTTCGCGGACTTCAACGGCCTGCCGGATGATAATGCCAAGACCGAGTTCTACCAGCACGATGCCCATTGGGCCAACCGGATGATCCTGGGGGATAGCTTACAGGTGATGGCGTCCTTGGCGGAGCGGGAGGGGCTGCGGGGGAAGGTGCAGTATATCTATTTCGATCCGCCGTATGGGATCAAGTTCAATTCCAATTTCCAGTGGTCGACGACGAGTCGGGATGTGAAGGATGGGAATACTGATCATATAACGCGGGAGCCGGAGCAGGTCAAGGCGTTTCGGGATACGTGGCGGGATGGGATTCATTCGTATCTGACGTACTTGCGGGATAGGCTTACGGTAGCACGGGATTTGTTGACGGATAGTGGATCGATATTTGTTCAGATTGGTGATGAGAACGTGCATCGGGTGCGGGCTTTGATGGATGAACTATTTGGGGAAGAAAATCTCATTTCTCAAATTGCATTCAGAAATACAACTGGTCGGGCAGGAGAATTTCTTTCATCGGCTTCTAATTATTTGCTTTGGTTCTCAAAAAGTCGTGAGAATTGTAAGTACCGAATATCATACCAAGATAAGCTTCTTGGCACTTCAACTGATCAAGTATATTCCCTGATTCGAAGCGTTGACGGGGTAAACAAGAGAATTACCCCGTCTCAACGAATTGATTCTTCCTTGATTCCAAAAGACTCAAGACAATTTAGATCAGATAATCTGACATCCCAATCGGGTGGCCTTACTACGACATTTTTTTTCAAAATCCGAGGCGTGACAGTTCCAGCCCCAAAAAAGGGGGGATGGAAAACAAATATTATCGGTATGGAAAGGCTTGAGCGAGCGGATCGACTTTGGCCTACACTGCAGGGTACCTTGCAATATGTACGGTTTTTAGACGACTTTCCATTAATTCCATTATCAAATGTTTGGACGGATACAGGAACAGGTTCATTTACTGATGACAAAATTTATGTTGTCCAAACCGGTTCTAAAGCAATTGAACGCTGTATTCTTATGGCTTCAGACCCCGGCGACCTAGTCCTCGATCCCACCTGTGGCTCCGATACCAAAGCTTTCGTCGCCGAACAATGGGGTTGTCGCTGGATCACCATCGACACCTCCCGCGTCTCCCTCGCCCTCGCTCGTGCCCGAATCATGGGCGCCCGCTACGACTTCTACCACCTCGCCGATTCCCCCGAAGGCCAACGCAAAGATGCCGAAATCACCCGCACCATCCCCTCCAGCAAGCCCACCCGCGGCGATATCCGCCAAGGCTTCGTATACGAGCGCGTCCCGCACATCACCCTGAAATCCATCGCCAACAATGCCGAGATCGATGTCATCTGGGACAAATTCCAAAAGACCCTCGAACCCTTGCGCGCAACCTTGAACCAAGCCCTCAGCAAGCAATGGGAAGAATGGGAAATCCCCCGCGAGGCCGAAGAGAAATGGCCCGAAGCCACCAAGAAACTCCACACCCAATGGTGGCAACAACGCATCGCCCGGCAAAAAGAAATCTACGCTTCCATCGCCGCCAAGGCTGAATACGAATACCTCTACGACAAACCCTACGAGGACAAAAAGAAAGTCCGCGTGGCCGGCCCCTTCACCGTGGAAAGCCTATCCCCCAATCGCGTTCTGGGCGTGGACGAAGACGGCGAACTGATCGATGGAGTGAAGGAACGTAAAGACGGCTTTTCGCCGGCCCGGGATTTCACCACCTTGATCCTGGAAAACCTCAAAACCGCCGGCGTACAGCAAGCCCATAAGGCCGACAAGATTAACTTCACCACCCTCACTCCTTGGCCCGGGGATTTGGTCTGCGCCGAAGGCCGCTATATCGAAGAAGGCACGGGCAAGGAAAAGCGCGCCGCCATTTTCATCGGGCCGGAATTCGGGACCGTGTCCCGGCCGGATCTGGTTGAGGCCGCCAAGGAAGCCGGCGATGCCGATTTCGATGTGCTCATCACCTGCGCGTTCAACTACGATGCCCGCTCCACGGATTTTGCCAAGCTGGGTCGCATCCAGGTGCTCAAGGCCCGCATGAACGCGGACCGCATATGGCGGACGATCTCAAGAATACCGGCAAAGGCAACCTCTTCGTCATCTTCGGCGAGCCGGATATCGACATCCTGCCCGCGGAAAAGGGGCAGATCCAGGTCAAGGTCAACGGCGTGGACGTGTTCCATCTCAATACCGGCGAGGTGCGCAGCGACAATGCCGACGGCATCGCCTGTTGGTTCGTGGATACGGA
>JALYSE010000192.1:0-4428 GCA_030854955.1 Fibrobacterota bacterium
ATGAAGGTTGATGGTTGACATAAAAAACAAGTTATTTACCAGCGCTGTGCCGTCACTGAAATAGGTGGGATGATAATAGTAGCTGGGGGTTAAAGAAGTCGTAAACAGCAGAATATTATTATCGACCAGATTGGGTCCGTGGCTCATTTCGATATGAACCGAGACATTTTCGGACGTCACTTTTGTGCCGATATCCATAATTACATTGCCGGTAACCCGATTGTTCTGGCATTGCCAATCAAGCCAGATACCTTCACTAAATTCCTTCGCATCCACCCTGCTGATGATATTACCGGAGATGAGTACATCTTGCGCATAATGAAGCTTGATCCCTCCCTGTTCAACACCGTAGTACGGACGAGTGCCATGGATGTTGCGGATCCAATTACCGCTGATCACCGACGCCGACGCTGCATGACCGCAGATACCTGCGTGACCACACTCTTCGACAATATTGTCGCGGATTATATGATGTCCCAGAACATTGTAATCCTTCGCCTGCCCATTATGGTCCATGCTTATTCCGCGCATCTTGGCATACTTGATAGTGCAATTTTGGATGATCCAGCCCTTCCCACCAGTTGTTGTAATCAAACCGTACCTGGTGCTGTTTTCCTGCTTACCCCAATTTTCTGCAGATTGCATTATGGTGAGGCCATCAATGGTGATATAGTTCAAGTGCAAGGTCTTTGATCCGAACACAATTTCCCGCACATTGATTTCCGAAGCCTGCGTATTGGGATTAGCACTTCCAAAATTGGCATAAATCGTTGTTGTGGTGCCGCTATGCGTCGTATACCAACTCTTCGCACTGTCCTTTACCGCCGTAAGCGACTGTTTTTCATTGTAATAGATCATATCGTCAAGATAGACCTCACCGAGGTGGCACAAATTTTCACCCTCAATGAGATAGGATCCGTTCATTTTTTCAGTCCAAGGATTGAAACCGCCGAAAAAAGAATCGGCAATATCGACTTTCCACACCCCATTGCCCTGACTTACCCAGGTAGTGACAAGTTCGGATCCTTTTATGACTACTTTTTCACCTGCAGCAGACTTGTAGGTGATACGAGCGCTTTCAGAAGTGCCACCACGAGGCGGATTCACCCATTCGCGGTAGGTGCCCGCATGTATGAACACGGTATCGCCAGGCTGCATGATGTCGGCGGCCTTCTGAATAGTCAGAAAGGGCTGGGCCGCGCTGCCGGCATTGGTATTGGTGCCGGTTTTGGCTACATGGTAAACCGTACCATAGCTTGATACAACCAGTACCAGAACCATAACCAGTACCCCTTGACCTGCACTCATGACCTTATGGCGAAAAAAGGTCGAAATGGAATGGAATAGCAAGATAATCCCCCTCTATTTTTTTAAAGAAATTGGCTTTCTAATACCTTACATGAACTCCGCTAAAGATGCAGCCAATATCTACATTTTTTATGCATCCGCCAATTGGCTTGGGAACCTATTCTGGGGTTCCATTTTGACGCTTACGGGTGGTGTGACTGACTATCCTAGCTAGTATTTGATAAATTTTCATGGAAAATGGGCGTGCCTGTGCTCCATAGCCAGCCCTCCGCATGTTGGCCAACCAGTAGTTTGCTCGATTTCGAAATCCACGCGCCATGGCCATGCTTCCAAAACATCACCAGCCTCATATCTTGCCGGTGATCTCATTTATTAATCCAGGTATTCCGGCAAGAGGGCCCCGCCTAAGCGCACCTTGGCGATTAGCTTTCGGCTGATTCCCCGGTTGTTGGACTGTATCTGCATCACCAGCCGGGTGATCCTTTTGGCTTCGGAATCTGGATCATATTTCGCGCTCCACAAGATCAATTCGAAAATGACCGGAATCAAGTCCAGCCCTTTTTCCGTGAGAATATGAATATCCTTTCGGCCATCTTCCGGATCGGCCCGCCGCCTCAGGATCCCCTCCTGCTCCAGCATTTCCAATCGCGAAGCCAGGATATTGGTTGCGAACCCCTCCTTGGATTTCAGGAACTCGCCATAGGTTTTCTTTCCCCGGAAAACGATGTCCCTCAAAATCAATAACGACCATTTGTCCCCGAAAGCTTCCAATCCAAAGTTGATCGGGCAATGGGACCTGATTTTTTTCCTGAGTGCGGCCATGATAACAGGATAGAAAAAGTCACTTTTATTTTGCAAGTAAAAATCTTATCCTTTGATTTCGGTATTATTTTCGGCCAGTCGGGCCTGAAGGAGAAATTATGGTAGACATCACGCATAGGGTCGGCATCAAGGCGCCTATTTCCAAGGTATACGCGGCATTGGCGACGGTCGAAGGGGTAGCGGGCTGGTGGACCACGTCCACGACCGGTAGTTCCAAACCCGGAGGATCCGTCGAGGTGCGCTTTTTGACCCTGGAGGGGAAGGAGATCGGAGCCATGGCCTTCGAAGTGGTGAAGCTGGATCCGAGCAGACAGGTCCAATGGCGTTTCACATCGGGGCCGGACGAATGGCTCGGAACGGATGCCGTCTTCACCCTCTCCCAGGTCGACGACTACACCATCGTTATTTTCAGCCACAAGAATTGGCGCGAGCCGGTCGAGTTCATGGCCCATTGCAGCATGAAGTGGGCGACCTTCATGCTGAGTCTGAAAGAGTTAGTGGAGACTGGTAAGGGCAAACCTTCGCCCATCGACATCAAGATCGACAATTGGAATTAGCCGGCAGGGAAAAACTTCGGTGCGGCAGGAAAAGGCAAGTGTAGTCCCGATTTCGTTTAATCCGTAAATCGGCAGTGAATGTTTTTAATGCAAAGGCGACCAGATGTGTTTTTCTGGGACCCTCTCGAACTCGAGATAGGGTCCTGCCCACTCTGCCGAGGGGGTTTTTGAAATACATTCACTATTCGTTATAATTGAATATTTCAACGAATAGTGAATTCAATCCAGGCTGATTCACCTTATTTCTCAAAATCGGCACTCAGAATGATCCGCGAGTCGCCAGCGTAGAAGAAGATCTCATCTTGTATGCCTCAACCCAGGTTCTGCCCTGGGACCAATCTCAGCGTATATGCAGGCACTATCTTTCAGTCCGGGGACCTGTATCCGGCCTTGGTTGAGAACGGCCGGCCGCCGCTCTTTATCCCGGCGCGCGGGTTCGGCCTTCCGGTAGCGGCGTCCCCGGTTGGGCGAGCGCCAGCTCCAGCGCCGCGCCCAGCCGATGGCATTGTTTTCCTTCGGCCCAGGCGTCCTGGAAGGCCGGAACGCCTTTGGGACGGCCCAGGATATAGGTTTTGGATGAATCAAATTTCTTGCCCGTAACCTGCCACCACTGGGCGGTCGCATCCGCATCCGGCCAAGGCCAATCCACGTCCGCGGCCTCGGCGAGACCGGCCTCTTCCAATTCCTCTTCTAGCCCGGGCGGCGGGAACCGGCCCAGTTTACCGGTCTTGAATTCCACACCCGTGATCCAGGTCAGCGCCCCGCCCGCAGGCCGCGCCAGGGCCGGGGTCCGCAACTGTTCCAGAAGCCATGGCACGCGCACAGCCGCGCCTATCCAACCCAAACCTGCTATGCGCAGACGCATGTCGGCCGCGCCCAGGGCGTCCAGCCAGGCCAGGGCCTCGGCGGCAGGCACCGCGCGCAGCGCCAGGGACAGGGCCTGAATCCGAAACCGGCCCGACTTGCCGCCCAAGGCGAGCAGATCGGAGGCGACCTCTTTTTTGCCTAACAGCAACGTGGACCAGCGCGACCAGAAGCGGCAGGCTTCATCAGGAGAATCGCGATGCGATTCCACGGCCACCAGGGTGGCCTTGTGGCCCAGTTCCCCGCAGGCCTTGAGCGCCCGCGCCAGCACCAGGGGATCCTTGTCGTTAAGGGCAACAGCCATCCGTTTCGATTCCCATTGGCGATGCACGGCCGCGCCGCCCACGGTGGCATATCGCAATACGGGCCATTCGGATTCCGCGAGATTCGCGAGTTTCGCGATCAAGGGCCCGGCCTGTTCCCAGGGCATCCAGCCCAGGGCCGAGACCAGGGCGCGGGGCAGGCCCGGCTTGGCCGACGCGGCCTCGGCCACCGCTTCGATCCGCTTGGCATCGCCAGATTGGAAGGCCATAAGGGCGGCGGTGAAGACCTCACCCGGTTCCTCCCACTTCAATTCCTCGCGGCAGATGTCCCAACCGCCATCGCCGGCCAACAGCAATGCGTCCAGTTGCGCCTCCAGACGGGCGTCCAGGGCCGCGATATCCGCGCGGGCATGATCCGGGGAGCGCAGAGCGCGCTCGCGCACGATCCATTGGAAGGAGGCTTCTTCCGCATAGTGACGAACCAGGTCGGGGATGATGCGCTTGGCCATGTTCAATTGATGTGCACGGAGCCGCCCTTGATGCGGTTGCTCCCAGAGGAGCGGGTGAGCACGTCGGCGCCGCGAATAACGATGCGGCCGTCCTTGGTGAGTGTG
>JALYSE010000192.1:4438-6355 GCA_030854955.1 Fibrobacterota bacterium
GTGTGATGCTGGCGGGCCCACACTTGAGGACCATCTCCTTGCCGGCCTTCAGTTCGATGCGGGCGGGCAGTTCTTCCGGGGCCTGGAGGAGCCCGATGATGATGGGCCGGGCAAGGTCGCCGTTCTCGAAGGCGATGAGGGCTTCCCGGCCGGTATCGGAGGCAGTAACGCGTACGGTACTGCGGGCGGGGAGCGAAACTCCGCTGCCGAAGCCATCCTTGCCCACCGGGCTTTTGGCGGATCGGGTTCGGGCGGCGCCGTTTTTGGCGGTACCGGTTATGGCCATTCCCGCGAAGGTCACCAGGGGGCGGCCCTGGGAGTCGATGCCGACAACCTTGCCTACGCGGGGGCCAGAGGCTTGGGCGGGCGTCGCGGGGGTGCTCTCCGCGTCCAACGGGGACAAATCCATCATGCTGAGCAGGCCGTCCACGGAAGGCGTGGCCTTTTCTTGGCCTACCCGGATATTCTGACCCGCCCGGATCAAGGCGGCTGCGGGGTTGCGGGAAGTTTTCTTTTTGGCGGTCATCGGGGTTTCTTTTTCCAGGCGGCGAATTCCGCTTCTGAGGCTTTGACAAAGGCTTTGATCTCGGCGGACTGCTTGGCATGGGCCGGCCTTCCGTCGGACTCCCGCAGTTTCAACTCCCCCTTGAGGTTTCTGATTTCGGTCGGAAGGCGCGACGCCATGGTCCCGATCAAGGGATGCGCCAATTCCTTGGCCCGGAACGCCTTGGTGATCCGGAACCGGATCTTCAGAGACTCATAGGTTTCCCAAATGACCGTCCAGACCAGGGAATCCGGAATCGGTTTGACTTTCGGGCCCAAGGCCCCTTGCTTGGTACGGACCAGGGCCTCTGGCCATGCAGTCAGATCGACGGCCAAGGAGTCATCCTGGAACACGATATCCAAGGCGGGTTTTATTTGCCGAATAGAAGACAAAATGCGGGCGAGACCCGAGTCGGACTTTTCGGTGGACAGGGTCCGGTGAAGATCGGCATACCGCAACCAGGTTTCGGAATGATCCAAGGCGGCTTGATCGGGAGACTTCCGAGGGCGCCTGGAACCGAGCCCCACTTCTTCGTCGTACCAGGCGTTCAACCGGATTTCCATCCTGACCAGTTCCGCCTCCATCTTGCCCGGGTCCAGACTTTCCTTTGGCTTGATTTGTGCGGTGGAGAGGTCGGTATGACCAGCAGGGCGCATGGGAACGGTATCTTTGCGGATTAAGATTTGCATGGCCCGGCGTTGGTTGGAGATCGCCTTCGGCAGAGAATCGCGGATGGGCCCGATCAGACTGTCTTGCAAACCTAAGCGATTGAAGGCTTTCACGATTCGGAAGTTTCGTTGAATGGATAGGAATCCCCGGCCGGCTTCGGCGGCAAAATCCGGTTTGGGCCTGCGGCCGGGTTTGGAGCGGTGCATTTCTTCCGTATTTGAGATGCCATCCTTAAGCAACGCCGCCAGGTCCGCGCTCAATGCAGAGTCTGCGTGGAACAGGTCCCTTAGCGGCGCATCCAATCCATCCGCTTGAATCCCGAGCTTACTGATCCGGGCTTTGGTTTTCGCGTCCACCGGCTTGAAAAGATCGCGCGCGTCCCGCTGGGGCCGGATCGCGGCCACCTTGGCGATTTCGGCGTGCAAGGCTTTGTACTCTTTCCAGGTTTTGGAATCCCGCAGCCGCATTTGGATCGAAACCGCGTCGGTTGCGTCGGTTCCGCTGATCTTGCCGTTCATTTCGTTTCCGTTCCCCGCGACCCAAAGGCAGCATACCAGTATCCAGAGGGCGCGAAACTTCTGGATGGAAACATGGATGCACCGCCTGTTCAGGAACATGTGAGTTCGAAAATATTGGAACGGTATGCCAGGCAGAAAGCCTGGATATAGTAAGACTCGGGACGGGAAGGCAGACCCAGGGTTTTG
>JALYSE010000192.1:6365-8993 GCA_030854955.1 Fibrobacterota bacterium
AACACGACCTGTTCACCAAGGACATCGGCCAGAAAGGGATGCTGATTGCCCTTTGTTAAAGCGGAAAGGACCAGGCACCGGAACCATTCCTCCTTGGGCATCCGCGCCAGGTCGTCGGCTGTCAAGGCGAAGCAGCCATGAACCCACGCGTCCTTTCCCAGGGGGCATTTGCATTCGGGCGGTGCCGTTAAAACAATCCCCGCCCGATCCGGGCGGGGGGACTTATCCGTCCTCAGCAGCAGGATCGAATCGGATTTCATGGGGCTTGCCTTCTTTGCTACTCGAAAAGGTTCCCGCCTTGAGGTTCAAGGCCAGGGTGTTGGAAACATGGTACTGCAAGGTCGCGGTGATGAATAAGGAAGGTACAGAACGTATGGGCGTTTCCACCCACATCGGAATCCCCATCCAGAACGACCGGAAATGCCCTGCGGTTACCGGCCGGGTGGATGCCTGGAAATTGGGCCCGGAAACCGGGGGATATCGTTTGTGGGTGTCGATGGTACGGAAGGCCGAAACCGCTCCGGTGACATCCTGGATAAAGACCACCGGCGCCGCTTCGATCCTCAGGAACCCCGCCATGAACGCTTCGGAAAAATTGCCGGTAAGATGAAGTTGGAATGCCGCTCCGCTTTCTCCCGTCTTCAAATCGGTGATATTGATCGCCAAACCCTCCTCGGGCGGATCCATGGCCGGTGATGCGGAGGAACTGGTATATAGGAAGAGTCCGGGGAACGCATATTCCAACGGGTCGACCAAATCGCCTTGCATTCTCAATAGTCGTTCCAATCCTGCCCGATCATCTTGGCCCGACCGAGGTTGGCCCGCCGGAGGCGCGGAAGGCATGCGGCGCAGAACTTCCCATCCACATCCACGTCGTCATTGTCGCTGAAAAACATGGTGCACAGGGTGGACCCGTTGGATGCGAAGGTCATTCCCGAAGTGGTGGTGGCCGATACCACCTCTTCGGCGTCATGACGGCAGTGCGGCCCTTGACCACCATGATCATTGGTGTGCCAATCCAGGTTCGTTTCCCAGGACGTGAAATGGCCCGCGGCATTATGGATCCGTTCGCGCCGTATCACTTGCTGGAAACCGTGGCCTACTTCGTGCGTAAAAGTCTGCAGAATGGTCTGCTCGATTGCCGCAGGGGTCCCGTCCTCATTGATGCGCACGCACACGAAGTTGCCAATACTGTGCCCCAGGTAGTGGTTCCTCTCCCGCGTCCTGATCTGGATATTGAACGTTCCGCCATTGTCGAAATGGGCTTGGAAGGAGACATTGGCGCTCATATCGAAAGTGAAATGGGTGTCATCGTCCTTGGTGCACAGCGCGCGGATATTGACCCAGGATCCGTGAGGTTCCTTCTTGGCCCTGGCCGAAACCAGCCAATCGTCCGCCGTGCGATCGGCCAGGGGACGCCCGACTTCGACTTGGCGCATGATGTCCGGTACCCCGGTTGCGGCATGACGCTGTTCGACGAGATCATAAATATCGTTGAGGACCACGATGCGGAGGTGCCAAGGCCGGTCTGCCAGAACCGGATGGCTATTGTAAAGATGGGGAAGTACGTCGGTGGCGCGGGTATTCGTCTCGTCCAAGAGGGTCTGCATGGCTGCCTTCTCCTCCAATTCGACGAACGCCTCTTCGAATGCCGACTTGAAGCGGTCCTTCACGGCGTTGAACGTATCGTTGCAGGCGTTGTTCATCCAATGCAGGGTGTAGAATATTTTGCGCCACGTCTCTATTTCCTCCATCTCCACCGGGCTCGACCGGTCGCCGCGCTTGGAGCATTTCACCTGGTATTTTTCGCCTCCCACGTGAGGGAGCAGCAGGGTATTGCGGAAGCGCGTGCCGCTATGGTGTCTGGTGTTGTAGCGCATATGCGCCCGTGCGCTGGCCGAAAGGTATTTGGTGTCGACGTTGTCGGCGCCCGTGGCCTCGACCCACCATTCGGTATAGGCCGTGTTCTCATCCGCGAGCTGGTTGGCCTCGACCACGAGGTTGAGGGTCTTGCCGTAATGGTTGGCCGCGTTGTTGGGCAGGTTGACGTATTGCTTGATCATCCGCTTACCGCTCCCTGGGGTTGAAGTCCGGGGTATGCCATTTCCTGGAAATTGAGTAGGGCTTCCCGGTTTTCCCATTGACCAGCACATGGATGAAATCCTGTTCCACGGGGATGCCGGATTCCTCATGTTCCCACCGAGCGATGAATACCGGGTTGCCAGCAATCTGGTCATACTCGGAAACGGCAAGCAACGCGCCCGGAGGAGGATTGGCTTCTTCCTTGGCGGCCTTGAGCGCCTCATCGGCGGGGATATCCTTGCCTGGATTTTCCGACAACAATCCGAAATGCCAGCCCATTATCTGCCCGTCCATGGCATCCAGCTTGATGGAATAATCGGATACCCGATGGAACATTTCGAATGGCACCTTGATCAAGTCACCGCGAACGGCTGGCTCCATGGGTCGCGTCATCAGGAAATGCTTCAAGTAAAGGGCGGATTCGCCTTGGCCGGATTTTTCCACCTCGGTGCGAAGGTAATCCCACAAGTGGTTTTCGCCCTGGGATTGGATTTCCTTCTTCCTCAAGTCATCCATTCTTGCCTTCCCGGCGCTTGGGCCTTACAG
>JALYSE010000193.1 GCA_030854955.1 Fibrobacterota bacterium
TGTGGTGGTGTTCGATTTCACGGGGGAAGGCATTTCCCAAACGGACGGCGTGGCCATGACCCAGCAATTCATCGCCGAGATGCAGCGCTTGGATGTTTTCCATACCTTGGACCGTAGCGGAGTGGTCGAGTCGATGCAGAAGAAACCTGTCCAACCGGAAAAGTGTATTTCCAAGGAATGCCGCCTAGATATCGCCCGCCGGCTAACGGCCGACAATTTCATTACGGTCCAGGCGTCCCGTCTCGACACAGTCTTCACCTTCACCCTGTCCTATGTGGATGCGGAAACGGGCGAGGCGAGTACCACCCTTACCAAGGTCTACGCCAAGCGTCCTGAAAAGCTGCTGGCTGAAGGATTCGGGGACCTGGCCTTGGAGTTACAAAACCAAGAAGCCGCCTTTCTCAATCTCAGCGTTTCGCCGGTCAATACGGTCCTCACCATCGACAATACGCCCATGGCCGTGATTTCCTCCCGCGTGCCTCTCAACCCCGGCAAACACCGCATTTGCGGAAGCAGCCCCGGGTATGAAACCGAGTGCAAGGATTTCGAAGTGAAACGCGCCGACGCGTTGACCTACTCCCTGATCCTGCCCGTCAAGGCGGGAACCCAGGTCGAGGCCAGCAGGCCTCCCACCGAAGATGAAATCGATGAAGACGAGGCCGATTCCCAAGGCGGCGAAGCGACGACTTCCTCTCACCACCTAATCTGGTGGGCCGTGGGCGGCATGGCCGTGTTGGCCGCCGCGCTCGCCCTGGCTTTCAATACCAAGGACTGATTCCGGGCCTAAGTCCCAAGGATCGGGACCGGTACGATTGGGCCCGCCGGCAGCCAACCCTTTGGGTTGGATACAATAGAAAAGGGGTGCTTCGCAGCACCCCTTTTGAATTTTAACATGTCCCGCCTTCCGGGCGGTTGCGAATCACTCGCTGGGTAGCAGCAAGGTCACGCCGCTCAACTTGCCATCCTGAAGGATTAGCGCATCGCGGTTCTTCTGATCAATCTGGGAGAGACGTTGCTTGGAAGATTCCTTGAGGCGTCCCTTTTCGTCCAGAAGCATTCTCTTCTCACCTTCGCTCATCATGGCCAGGGCGCTGGTCCAGTTTCTCTTGTTCACCGCGGAGAAGAATTTGTTGACCGTCGACTTCAACTGGGGATCATTGACATCGGCGGAATAAGCCTGGGCCGTGGACATGTCTTCATTGGCCTCAGGGGATTCGGACGTGGAGCCATTGGCCATGGGGCCTTTGCTTTCAGCGGCTGCCATCGGGTCGCCTTCCATGTCGCCGGCGGGGGTCGCGCTTTCGTCGGTCATGGCCATGGGATTGGCATCGCCTTGGCGCAGGTTGGGGAGGACGCTGTAGATGCCGGCGATATGGCCATTCTCGACGCGGACGGCGGGATGGCGGATAAGCTTCTGCAAGGGCAGGGCGAGGAGCATTTTCTGCTTTTCGACCGGAACCGAGCCACCTTCCAACATCAGGGCCTTTTCCTCGGGAACCATGTAATCGACGGCTCTCGCGAAATTACGCTTGGAGAGCGACTCGCCAAACCCGGTCAGAAGTTCCAGAAGATCATCTGACCTGGGGGCCTGGACCGCGTCCCGCTTGGAAGAAGAGGATGCGCAGGCCATGAGCAACCCCACAACCACGGCCAAGCTGACCCGAGTACTGGATATTTTCGTCATAAATTTTTGAACCCTTTCCCACACACCCTGCCATTACGGTTACGGCTGGAATTTGTCAAATAATATACTCCAAATACCCGGGGGAAGGGCCGTATTTTAGCCGGAAAAATAGGTGGAATCAAGGGTTATGGAGGTGTTCAGCTATCGGTTCTGGTGACTACGCTCAATATCCGAAATTGCCTAAATTGATGCCATGCCGATTCAGAGCGGAAATATCAAGGCCAAACTCCAAAAACCAACGGACTTCATTAAGATCGGTTGGATCCTTTGCGCCCTCACCATCGCCCCCTGGGCCCAGGGCACCCAGGTCGAATACCAGGGCAGGGTGGTGGATTCAAAAGGAGCGGGGGTGGCCGGAGCGACCGTCAAACTGGTTGAATCCGCGCTTACCGACGTCACGGACGCCAAAGGAGATTTCACCTTGCAGGGAATCGTCGCTATCGGCGTGATCAAGAAAACGGTTCTTCCCGGAAATCTACGCCTCGCCTATCGGGATGGCATCCTAAAATTGGAGTATCCGGGATCCCGGGCGCCCCGGGTGGAATGGATTTCCCCGGACGGCAGTCGGCACGCTTTACCCGTCGCGATCGCAAAGGGGAGTTTCAAAGCCAATCTGGATCAGCTAGCCGGTCGAAGTTCTGGCACCCACTGGGTGCGAATCATTAGCGATGCGGGAATAGCGACCTTCCGCTTCGTCCGCCTGGGAAAGAGAAGCCATGGCGTGCTCTTGGGAGGTCCGGCAAGTCCGCAAGCACCGTCGCCATCCCGGTCACAGTCGCGATTGTCGGCGAAAATCGGTTCGGCCACGGGATTCGTTCTCGAGATTTCCGCTCCGGGATTCCTGCAAAAGCGCTTTGCCCAGTCCGGTCCGACTCTCTCCGGACTGAGCCTGGCGCTGCTTCCGGATGGCGCGACACTCAAGGAACGCATCCAGAATTTCATCGGCGAGGGGAATACCCTGCGTCTGGCCTACCTGAAACCGGTGGCGGTCAACTCCCGTAAGTTCATCCTCCACTACTCTGATCTCGAGGAGATGGCGGGGGATACCCTGCCCCAGCATGCCTTTGCGGATTCCGAGGGACCCGCTTCCTCTCCATACGGAGCCTATGGCCCTTCATGGTCCCCGGATGGCGGGACCATCGCCTATGAAATAGGTTGGGAGAACCTTACTACTTCCACCAGCCGTGTCTATTTCCAGCCCATCACCGGGCAGCGTCGGAACGGTCCCGCTTACCCTTCCACCAACCCACGTTGGTGGACCGACGGCAAGGATACGGCCATCGTCTGGTGCACCTCGGGACGGGAGGATGCCTGGGCGGATACGGCAACGGCCACTTACCGCCAGAAAGTTGTTGGCGGGGTATTGGTGGAAAAGCCGGAACTGCTGTCCAAAGGAAGTTACAATGCCGGCCTGTCTCCCGACGGCCGATACCTGGCCACGGCCTATCGGTACGGCCTGATGCAAGACCTGGTTTCCGGGCAGAAGCGGTCCCTGCACGTCTATCCCGGCCACCCGAAGGCGCCGGACGGGTCGTCCACGGATTCCCTGCAGGCCTGCAACGGATCCGTCTCCCAGGACCCGGCCCATCCTTCCCGCATGCTGTTCTTGGACTTCGGGGTGCCGGATGAGCCCGCTTATGCGAACGTCGTCACCCCCAAGCTCTACGCCCAGCACCGCATGATCCTGATCGGCGACTTTGCCTCCGATGCGCCGGGCCGCATCGTGGACTTCATCGATACTCCGGCGTCGGAACTCGAGGCGGAAAACACCTGGGATGATCCCGAATGGACCAACGCCGCCGACTATGCCGTGGCCACCTTGCGCGATCCAGACGGGGACAAATCGGTTCCCTCCGAGCCTAAGCCGACGCAGCCGGATATCTATCTCATCAAGCTGAGCACCAAGGAAACGATCAGGGTTCTCTCCGGCGGCCATCAGGTGCTGCCCGCCGCCTGGATCGGTCCCAAGTAATCTCCCCCAGGCGCCCGAAGGGAAAAGGTGGAATATTCCCTGGTGATGAGTCCTTCCCAGGCCCAGACTTAGGGCCCCCCATCCTGCGCAAGCGCAACTCCTTTTCGGTCCAGCTGAGCGAACCGGTGACCTTGGATCGGCCTTCCGGAGAATCCCGTCACGCCTTGATGATGGCGGGCCAATTCTTTCTCCTGCGACCGGAAATGCTCACGGGAATCCATCTGGTCGAGGTATACGGGAGCGATGCGGCAGGAAAGGTCCAAGTCCTCAAACGTGACCCCATTGAAAGTTCCACCTTGCCTGGATCACCTGCCTGGTCCCGGTCGCTGGGGGCCCTGGGGAGCCGTATTCACGCGTTTGCAAATTCGCGTGGAGGGAATTTCCTCTCATCGGGCCGATAACCGGGAGGGCTACTCCCAGCGCGCGGGCGCTCCTCCGGTTATTTTACAAATGGGTCGGCCGGAAGTAATTTTCCCTTTTCCGGGGGTCTGATTTTTCTGGGTTTGCTGTTTTTCCGGGGGTGTTATCCAGTCTTCAAAACCATCCACGGTTTTCCTTCTCACCAAAAGGGATGGGGAATTCCTGCGCGTCGTCGCAAGCGTCTCCGTCGTGATCGCCCATTGCATCCATTTCTGGGTCCAGGATTTCTACGCCACCCGCGACCTCGTTTCCCTATCCTATTTCTCCACCGTCCTTGATCAAATGACCCGCTTTACGGTTCCCTTGTTCTTCTTTCTGTCCGGCTTCGGATTGACCCTTCAATTCCAGGATAAACCGCTTTCCCTTGGGAATTATTACCGGTTCAGGTTGTTGAAAATCCTAGCGCCTTTCCTGCTTTGGTCGCTCCTCACCGGATTCCGGCACCAGGATTACATCCAGAACATGGCCTGGGCCCAGGATCCGGCGGGTTCGGCCCGGTACCTGCTACGTTTCATTTTCCTGGATGGTCTCGATTACCAATACTATTTCGTGATAGTCATTTTCCAGTTCTACCTTGTCTATCCCTTGCTTTACAAACTGGGCCGGTCCAAGGTTTTCATGGGCCTGTTCCTGCTATTTCACATGACGTTCATGTCCCCAATGGAAACCTACCTGGAGCTCTGGGGCCTGGCTCTGCCCAAAATCCATCCCAATATCCTGCTCTTCCATTGGGTCTACTGTTTTGCGGGAATCCACGCGGCTTATAACCGGAGATTCCTGGCCCAAGTTCTAACCGATTTAAACCGGTTCAAGATCGCCGGTTTCTGGCTGCTGACGGTATTCCTCCTGAATTTCGAATTCATTATGAACATCGCCAATGACAAGTCGTTGTTCGATTCGGATCACTTCAATCGTTGGGCCGTGGTTCTGTACTGCCTGGCCTCCCTGATGCTGTTCATGAAGTTCAAAACCTCGGTGGCCGCAGGGGTTTATTCCAGTCCCCGGTGGCAATTCCTTTTCACCCACGTGGCCCCATTCACGTTTTTCGTCTACCTGGCCCATACCCATGTTTTGAGAGTCATTGATTTCCTGCTTTGGGAGATCACCTTGTTCGACTACCTGAACCGCATCATTCTGGTCGTGGCGGGATCCTACCTGTTGGCCTGGTTCGCCCAATGGTTGCTCGAGGATTTCCCACGCTTGCGCTTCTATCTGGGTCTGCCCAACAAGCCCATGTTGGATTGGTCCAAGGTTCCCGGGGCGTCCATTTTCAAAATACGCCGTCAGGCCCCTTCAGGGATGTCCCACGGCATCCCGGGTTCCTCGATGCCCCAGGAAACCGGGCGCGGACGGCGGCTGGATCTCACCAGCGAACGGAATTAGACTGGGTTTACCTGAACTTCAACCGCAAGTCCCATTGCAACGAACCACGGGACCGGCCCGCGAGTCCCGGCATTCGGCCAAACTGTGTATAGGATATCGGGATTGGAAACGAATACGGAAGTCGGTGCTCCGATCCGATCACCAATAAAAGGACGGGATCAAAAAAAGCGGCGGTCAAAGACCACCGCTGCTAGATTTTGACCGAGTCAGTCAGTCAGTCAGTCAGTCAGGAATCAGGACGGGTCGGGCAGGTTGTTACCAGTGCCGGTGGAATCAGTTCCAGTGCCGCCGTCGGTAGCGCCTCCACTGGAATCAGTTCCGGTGCCGCCGCCGGTAGTGCCGCCGCCGGTGGTGCCGCCATTGGAATCAGTTCCGGTGCCGCCGCCGGTGGTGTTACCGCCGTTGGAGATATCATCTCCATCACAACCGGTGGGGCCGGGGGTGGGTTCCGTGCAGGCTCCCAGGATATCGCCATGGGCGAGATGCGCCTTGAGGGCGGGAAGGCCGATGGAAATGCTGTGAGCATTAGCCGGATTTCCGGGTGGGATATGGCAGATGGTCACCTTTTTGCCATGGAACTTGGGTCCCATTCCCTTTTTACCGCGGGACTTGCCGTCTGGGCAAGGTTTTTTGATGAGATTGGGAAGCTTGTCCTCGCAACGTCCCAGACTGTCTCCATGGGCGAGATGGGCATCCACGGCCGCATTTCCGACCGAGATCGTGTGTGCGTTGGAAGGGTTTCCGGGAGGGATATGGCAAATGCTAGTTTTGCCGGTGTTTCCCTTTTTGCTGGGTTCGCCAACTTCACCCTCGGCCCGCAAGGCCAGGGAATCGTCAGAGGTGCTCTTGGTATCGGTCGGATTCATACAACCTGCCAGGAATGCCATTCCGGCAATGCCTGCTAGAACCCATTTTCCGTTGTTCGAAGCTAATTTCATAGTGCCGCCTTTCAGGGGGTTACTTGCTGTGAAAATTATACCCGAAGCAGGTTTTCAATCAATTAATTTCTCGTAAAAGTGCTTGTGATATGGGCCTTTTTGTATCGGAGTTGCGGTTTTCCGTTCCGCATGGTACAGTTCGGCTGTGGAACAGCCAGTTCCGCTTCCGGCTCGAACGGTGCGGAAAACCCTGGGATGGGGTCATTTAAGTTATGGGAAAGAATTAGGAGCATCATGTCCAGACCCGTATTTCATCACCTTTCGTGTTGTGGACTCCTCTTTTCGAGGTTCGGCGTCGCTTCCCTCCTGGTCCTTTGCGGCGCTCTGGGCGCGGCCGCGCAGACCGGAGAAAAGGGGCGCATCTGCGAAGTGAAGCCCATCATGAAGTGTCTCGACAAGGCCTTGCTGGAAGACAGTACCTTGCAGGTTCCCCTCGACGCGGCGGCCATCCAGAAGGATGGTTTCCTCATCTGCGACAGTTCCTTCAATTACACTACCGCGCCCGACATCGTACTGGTGATGGACAATACCGCGTCCATGGACAGCATCCAGGTCGTGGACGGGCTGCCGCGCTGGTGCCAGACTCCGGACAAGGAATTGGATTTTGGATGCATCAGCGGCGACCCGAGCAAACTGCGTGGCCCTGCGCTGCGGACTTTCCTGGATAGCGCCCTGGTCAAGGGCGGCAAGGGGATAAACGTGGGCGTGGTCACCTTCGCGCGATCCGCAGAAGCGAAATCGGAATCTCTACTTCCCCTGACGGCGGCCACGCTTGAAAGCATCAAGTCTTCAGTAGAGATGGCGTCCCTTCCCAGTACGAATTATACCGACGCGTTCAACAAAGCCAGGGATCTGCTCGCGACCTCCCGCAAGCCGAAGTCGGAACAGTTCATTATCTTCGTTTCCGACGGGCGTCCCAATTTTCCCGAGGGCGATGTCGGCCCCTATGCCTACAAGAGTTTTTGGGACAGCCTACCCGTCGTTCACAGCATTTTTCTCGGCGATAACATAAACAATTACAAGGATATGCAGGAACTCGCCCAGCGCACCGGCGGCACCTTCCTGCCCATCAAGGACGTAAATGTCCTGGCCAAATACCTGACCGACGACCTCGCCAAGAAACTTTTCCGCCGCGCGAGCCCCACGCTCACCACGGTCCGTAACCTGAGCGATTCCGTAATCTTCCAGATTCCCTTCGCCGACCACATCCCCAATGCCGATTCCACCGCCTACACCCTGAAGATGCCCGGTCCCCTGGAACTGGTCAAAGGCGATAACCAGATCGTAATCAAGACCGAATATGGTTACGGCGGCAGCACCCAGGACGTCCATTTCACGATCCACCGATCCGCCACCGGTCCCTTTTTCGCGGGCCTGGAAGAGAAATGCCGCGGGCTCCCGAACCTTGTCCTGTACAACTCCCAGAACCAGGCGCTCAACTACGTGGGCCTGCCATTCACCATCGGGGACTCCGCCATGAGATACTCTCTCACCACGGCCGCAGAGCTGGATTCCTTTTACGTGGTCATCAAGACCACCGGCACGGTCACGGCCCAGCAGGACCTGGAAACCGTCCTAAACTCGGCAGCCAACCGCAAGGACTCCACCTGGTCCGGTTCGGTAAACTTCCAGCACCTGACGATTCAGAAGACCCGGGGCGACAACCGGGTCCAAATAGAGCACGGTGAATATGTCGTCGTCACCTACCGCAACCCGTTCATCCGCGAGGACAGCGCCTCGGCCAAGGTCAGGATGAAGTACGGGCCGGAATTCGAAAAGGCCGCGTATCGGGACTTGAACGGGGATGGGCGCATCGAGACCGTGACCCTCAAATACTTCGAGAACCTGGCCACCTTGCCGCTAAAGCTCGTGTTCAAGATCAAGGACGAAAAAGGCGAAACGGCGGAACGGATCGCCGTGGGCGGGGAAATCCGTTTTGGGGTAAACGGGGCCGGAGCTGAGGATGGCTCAAGTTTGGTGGTGACCCTGGCCAAACCCTTTCCGTTCGGCATGACCTCGGTCGCCAACCCGGATTCCTCTGGCCGCACTTTTCGACAGTTGGACATCCCCATGATCGACGGATTTTTCCGGGTGGACGATTCCGTGCCTCCGGTCATCGTCAGGGCAGATGTCACCACGGACAAGTCGGATGGGCACGCCAAGGTTACGGTTTCCTATTCCGAGCAGGTCAAGCTTGCCGAGCCTTTCCATGAGCCGTTGATCTTCAAGCGGGACACGGTGACGTTTACCATCAAGGACATGCCTTTGAATCGCATTGAAAAAGTCAACGATCGGGTTTTTATCTTCCATCTGCAAGCGGGGACGGCATTCAGTCCGGTCGGAGGCGACTCTGTTTCCATCAACGACAACGGTGAGACCCGGGATCTCAATGGTACCCTGCCCAAGTCCCTGGTCTTCTCTCCAATGGGGGGCCCGTCGCCCAGGCAATCCATATCCGACTTCTATGTCACGTTCGCTAACGGATCCAAATCCGATGCCACCGGAGGGGCGACCTCCCCCGACAAGGCTGCGTTCATTCCCGTCGACTCCAAAGGCTATGCCCTGCCCGGTGACGCCAATGGCAAGTGCGGCAAT
>JALYSE010000194.1 GCA_030854955.1 Fibrobacterota bacterium
GGAGGGATAGAACGGTAGGATCCACAGCGCCGTTACGCCCAGGTCGGCCAGATAGTCCAGCTTCTTGGTCATGCCCGCGAAATCGCCGATGCCGTCCCCATTACTGTCGTAAAAGCTCTTTACGTGAGCCTGGTAAATTACGGCCTCGCGGTACCAGAGGGGGGATTCAGGTGTAGATTTTTCCGTATTGCCAGCGGCCATCAAACCATCCCGGGAGTTTGTTTCTCCAGTTCAATATACTTCCTGGATTATGAGGAGCCAGAGCGATGAAAATTATCGAAGGAGGATCCGGTCCCGGAGCCGCATTTGGTATTTTTCCCTTTCCGAGGGAGGATTTCATGGAACCGAAAAAACCCGCCGAAAAAGGCCCCGCCGCAGGGGGTTCGGCCGCACAGGGTACGGCCGCACAGGGTGCATGCGACCACTTCCAACCCGCTGACCTCACGCGGCTCGCTGAGGAATACCTGAACGGCAAGGCCATTCCCCCGGATCGCTGGGAAGGGTCGCGTTTCGGCTACGGGGCGGGAGGCGGCACCGGGCCGTTCAAAGCCGTCATCACCGAAGTGGAACGCAAAAAGGGGAACTGGGTGGTGGTTCGCCTGGATCGCCGCAAAGAGGAGTTGGCCCCGGACAACGCCGGCTTCAAAGTCGTGCGCGACGCGGATTGAACGTCTCCATCTATAGACTTGCACCGCATTTGGCTTCGGATGCGGCCGGCTTTATCCGAAAGGCTTGCCGGCAGTCCCTAACTCTTGGTAAAATCGGGACTTGCCGCACCCTCTCTCCCTCCTAATCGCCCTGTTCCTCTGCGCCGAAACCTGGGGCCTCCGCCCGGGTATCCCACGAGTTACCTGGTCCACGGATCATTTCACCCTGACCATCGACGAAAAGAAGCAGGACCTTCTTCCCTACCTCGCCTCCCTGGCGGAAGAATGCTGGTCCAAACAGCAGGCCTTTTTCGGCTTTGCGCCCCCCGGCCGCATCCAAGTGGTCTTTCTCGACGAACAGGACTATTCCAACGGGTTCGCCTATTCCTCCCAGAAGTGGGTCGTAATCCACCTGCATCCGGGGGATATCCGCCTGCGCGGCAGGACCCGTTGGCTTCCCAACGTCATGTCCCATGAAATCGGCCACATCTTCACCTTGCGCAAGATGGGCGAGGATTCCCGCTTCCTCGGCCTGGACCTGTTCCATGACTGGGACGGTAAGAGCGGATCCCGGTTCCGGGAATCCTTCACTTGGCGATACGGCTCCATTCCTCCTTGGCTCGCCGAAGGCCTGGCCCAGTACGCCGCGGGCGTATGCGGATACGACACCCTGGACACCCACCGCCAGATGGCGCTGCGGGTCGCCGCCGTCTCGGGAACCCTGATGACCCTGGCGGAACTCAAAGCCTTCGCCTGGGACGGACGCCGCAACGAGTTGATCTATGCCCAGGGCTACTCCCTGGTCGCCTACCTGTACAAGACCTACGGGAACAAGGCCGGCAACCGGTACCTGGAACTGGCCGCGTCCAAAGGTTGGCGGTCGGCCTTCCGTCCCGCCTTCGGCAAAAACCTTTCCGCCCTTTACCTGGACTGGCGCAAGGATCTGGAAGAGCGCTCCCGCGGACGTGAATCCGCCGGGGATCCGGAGTCCCTGCTCCCGGAAACGCCGGGACCCTATTCGGTGGAGTCCTCCCCCGCCCCCCTGGCCGGAGGCCGCTTTCTCTACCTCACCGCCCGTGATAACGATTACGGCCGGACCGATCTCCACCTCGCCAACGGGAAGGGCGGTTCCTTCCGGCTTTTCGACAACGTCACATCCGTAGCGGCCGCCCCGGATGGCGGCTCGGCGCTTTTCACCGCCTCCAAGCACCTCTTCACCCAAGGCGATGTGACATCCGATCTGTATGGGTACGACGGTGCCGGCGGCGGGATCGAACGCATCACCAAGGGTGCGGGCATTATCCGCGCCTGTCGATCCGGCGGCGACATCTACGCCGTGCGCGCCAATGAGGCACGCACGACCCTGGTCAGGATCGTGAAAGGGGAATGGACCACGGTCTACGTTCCTCCCGATACCCTGGATCTCACCGATGTGGTCCCGGGGCGAACCGCCGGCACCCTGACCTTGGGAACGGTATCCGGATTCGGCGGCGACATCCGCGAATACGATTTGGCATCCGGCGAATTGTCCGACCTCGCCGTTTCCCCCCAGGACGAAAGGGATCCCCATTGGTCCGGGGACACTCTTTGGTTCTCGGCCGACTATGACGGGGGCTTCGATATCTATACCTTGGCGGGTGCTAACCTGGCCAGGCGAACTCATGTCGGCGGCGGGGCGTTCCATCCGGTCCCCACGGAAGACGGCATCTGGTTCTCCTCTTACGGCCCTAAAGGGTTCCGCTTGGCCCGCGCCCGTTCGATGGACAACAAGCTCCCGGACGGCCGTAGCCTTGGCGGGACGGATCCGAACTTCGTGGTACGGCTTCCCGTCCCCGGCTGGAAACGGCCTCCCGTCGCGGAATACGAAGCCGACGCTTTCGACCGCACCACCCTGGGATTCCTGGGCTTCGGGTTGTCCGCCGGTCTCTCGCGGACTGCCGGTAACCGGGACTCCAGCCTCGATTCCGCTACCGGGAACAACACAACCTTCGCATACGGTGCGGGCACCCGAATCCTCACGGGCGTGGACTTCCATTGGCTGAACCCTTCCGGTTTGGTGAAGGCGAGGGTGCGGCTGGGCCTTTCCCGGCCCCTCGATTACGAAGGCCCGATGCATCTGGACGAATCCCATTTCGATATGCGCGTGAACGCATTCCTTCCCGCCATTGTCGTGGGAGGGGATTGGTACGCTTTCGATTTCCCGGACGCGAGGAGCGGGCAAGACCGTTTCATCTATTCCCAGGCCAGCCTGCGGGGAAAAGCGGGTCTGGAACTCACCCTGGCGGAGCATTGGTCCGCCACCGCCCTGGCCCTGGTCAGGAACGATTTCGGTTTCCTGGGGATGGACGGCAAGAAACAGGTGGATTCGGATCCGCAACCCGGAGCGGCACTGGAACTGGCTTACGCCAAACTGCGCCAAGGCAAGGATGGAATCTTGAAAGGCCTCTCCCTATGGGCGCGGAGTGAGGTTCCGCCCAAGGTCTCGGATCGCATTCCGGCCTTCACCCTGGACGCCGGTGCCACTTGGTTCGCAAGCTTGAAGCGGTTCCTGTTCCTGGACGCGTCCTTGTACCAGAGCTCGGAATGGGGCGACTCCGGCGACGCGTGGATTTACGGCGGCGCCTCCGCCTACTGCGCCATCCCCTTGGAAATGCAATTGGGATCCCGCGGCGGCGCGGGGTTATACCTCGACCAGGTTTATCCCGGCGTGGAGTTCCTGGAAATGACCCATCCCGGAAACGGTGGCTATTCAGGAGCGGCGGGCCTGGAAAGAAACCGCCAGAACCTTGCCTCAACGAACCGGCATGCGGGAGGAAGGGGAAATTATCCCGTCCTCAAGGCCTACCAGGACTTGTTGGATCGGGAGGTCTCCCATGCCTTGGGATTCAGCCTTTCCCTGAAGACCCTGACCTTCTTCGCGAGCCCGGAAATCTGGAAAGCCGGGATCCGCTTCGATGCCGGGGATTTCGGACGCGAGCCGACCTGGTCCGTATCCGTCTCGCTTTAGCCGCCCCCACTCAAAGAGGAAATACGCCCTTCAGCTTGGACCAGTCCACCTGTTTGCGTAACATCCAGGTTTCCTTGGAGGAAATGCCAGCTCCAGGGAGTACGGCCCGGTCCGGTCCCATGAACTCCATCTCCACCATGAAGTTCTTTTTCCCCGCATAATACGCGACATTGCAACCCATGGGATAGCCCACCCCGTCCACGTAGGGTGAATGCTTAATGAAGCTGAGCTTCTCCCCGGGATCGGTCATGCCGATGATACCTTGGGGCGCCAGTACCATGCGCTTGCTGATTTGCCCCTTGGGCCGGATAATCATGCAATCCTCGGTCAGGCGCACGGCCGGGTCGTTCACCTTGGCATGCTGTTCGCCGGCCCAGCGCTTGGGATAGCCAATGAGGAAGATGTCCCACTCCCCTTCCCGGCCCAGAGGGATGCCGTAGGACGTATTCGTTTTGGGAAGGGTGCAGGTGAGCCCCCACACCCCGCCGGACCAGATCATATCGGAATGGTTGGTGATGCGGTTTTCGATCTGCAAGGTGTCGTCGGCCAGCACCTTGATTCCGATGGTCTTGCGGGTGCGGTAGAGGGGATGGATCGCGCCCTGAATCTCGGCTCCCCGTGCCGTGACCTTCACGGTGCAGGGTAGGTTGTCGTCGGCATAAGTCTCCTCAGCCTCGTCCGCCATGGGACGCGTGTTCCAGACGCGATGACCGCCCATCAGATGCCATTCCCCGCGCTTGTATTTGCGGAGCGAATCCCAGAACAGGAGATTGCGTCCATCCCGGCCACCGGGATGGCGGGCGCCGAAATGAGCGATGCGCGGGCCCATGCCGGTGATGGCGACCAGCCTGGCCTTGGAAGTGAGGATTTCCAACGCCTCCAAGCCGTCGAAATCCATTTTCTTGATGCTTACCGTCATGGAATTCCCTTGTTATAAGATCGCATCGTTTTAGTTACTGACATCTTCGGAGAAGTTCGACCCCGCGAACATCCCCTAAGGGGCTGCGAACGGCCCAGTGGACCGTGAGCCGGGAGCGAGCATGCGGCGTCGATTACTACAACTGAAAACGGCATTAGGCGGTTTTTTTTCCCAAGAACCAGAATAGTCCCGCGACCAAAAGAACCACACCGAACATCAGGAATCCGTTTGCAAAGCCGGAGCCTGGGGAAAGGCTCGCAGCTGTGGCGCCGGTGAGGGCGTAGAGCACGGCGGCCGGAGCCGAACCCGCCAAGGCGGCCAAGGTCATCCTCCCCCATCCCATAGGCGAAGCACCCGCGAGGATGGCCACCGTTTCAGCCATCAGGGGAATGGGTCTGGTGATGAGGATCGCCAATGCACCCCATTTGTCCAAGAGAGCGTCGGCCTTGGCCTTTTCCTCCGCCGTGACAAGCCGGCCGAGCAACGACCCTCCCCTGCGTCCCACGGCGAACCCGAACAAGGTAGCGCCCACGCTACCCACCAGGGAAAGCGCCGTGCCGTAAGCCACACCGAAGAGCGCGCCATGGGCGATCATGACCAGGCTGGAAGGAACGGGAAGGAATACGTCCGCGATCAACAGCGCCACCCCCGCGCACGCGGCCACGACTCCCCCGCGTTGGCCCATCCAAACGGTGGGGTCTTCCAGGAACCGGACATGCAAGGTGGACATGAGGCCGAACGCGGTCAGGAAAAAGGCCAACATCAGGCCCGTGAGGATCCAGTAACGTTTCACTTAAAGGTGGCGTCAGCCCTGGTGGGCGGGAGGCTGATATTCGTCCTGCCATTCGTCTTCGGAGTCGTCGTCGAAACCGGCCTTGGCCATCTCCAACTCCTTTTCGAGGCGGCGCATGCGGTCATCGCCGATGGCGAGACGGCGCTCGTAAGCGAGGCGGAGACTCTGGATTTCCCCACCGCCTTCGATCCAGCCGGTGATGCCGTGGAAGAAAGAGTAAATCGGACGATCGAGGCGCTTTCTGCCGTTCACCCAATCGTATTCAATGTTGATGCGCACCCATATCAGCCAAGCCAAGGCGGGAACGGTGGAGAAGAAAAGCCAGGAGTAGTTCCAGAGGGTTTCGCGCCAGGGGTTATGGCTGAACCATGCTCCGATTCCGAAGGCCTTGATGCCGTCCAAGCCCCGGAAGATGAGGGTATCGAAATGGTCCGAGAAGAAGTCGCCCAGGGCGAGGATGCCTGCGATCGGCAAAAGGAAGTCGTAGATGAAGAAATGTTTTTTGCTCAAACTACATCCTCCGGATAGAGGGCCTAAGAGAGCAAAATCAAAAAGCCTTGGCAAGCCTTTAATACCAAGAGGTTGTGTAACCCGGGGTAACAGATTTCACAAGTAACGGGTATGTATCTCCCGGCACCAGGCCGATTCCACAGCCTTCCCTCTTTTCAAGCAACCGGCTTCGTAAATATTGAGTTTCTCTCGCAAGGCCGCAAGGGCCAGCGCCCGGCGCTGCGGATCCAGGAGATCGCCGTCCAATAATAAGGCAATGGCCCTGATCCGGAAGCGGTCCTGGGCCGGATATCGAGTGGAAAGCTGGTCCTGGTGCCCGCCGTAGCGCACCATCATGGGCTTGGGGATGAGCCCCACGGGATGACGGCTGGTGATGCGGAGCCACAACTCAAAGTCCTCACATGCCGGGAACTCCGGATTGAACCCGCCCGATTCCTCGTACAAGCTCCGGGTCATCAGAACCGACGAGGGGGTGATCATGCAGTATTTCAGGGAAAGGGCAAAAAGGTCCCCCTCCCTTTTCACGTAATGAGCGGGCTGGTTAACCCGCACCCCGTTGCGGATCCAAATCTCCTCGGTCTGGCAGATGCTCCGACCCGTGTCCTGCAACAGGTGGACCTGCGCGGCCAGCTTGCCAGGAAGCCATTCGTCGTCCGAATCCAGGAAAGCCAGCAAAGGAGATCGGCTGTCCGCCACCGCCGCATTGCGCGCCCGACAAACACCCCCGTGGGTAAGTTTGAGGACCCGTACCCGGCTATCCCCTGAATATCGATCCAGTACCGCCTGGGTATCGTCCGTGGATCCGTCGTCGGCGACCACCACTTCGAAGTCGACCCCGCTCTGGGCCAATGCGGAATCCATGGCGCGCGGCAGCAGGGCGGCGCGATCGAAGGTGGGGATTACGATCGTTACCTGGGGTGCCCGGGTCAGCGCGGCCATGGCAGGAATTCACCGATGAAAATCACTTCCCGTTCCAGGGTGGTGCCGGAAATCTCCTTGACCCGGCGGATCACCTCGGAGGACAGGTCGTGGATGTCCTGGGCAGTGGCTCCTCCCGCATTCACCGTGAAGTTAACGTGCTTCTCGGATATCATGGCACCGCCCAAGCGGAACCCTTTGAGTCCGGCCTGCTCGATGAGGACGCCGGCATATTGACCCGGCGGCCGCTTGAACATGCTACCCGCATTAGGCAGGTGCAACGGTTGCTTTTCCTTCCGCTTCCGCAAGGTCTCGCGCATTTCGGATTGCATGGCATCCTTGTCGCCCGGGATCAGTTCCAGAATTGTCTCCAGGATGATCTCGTTCAAATGGAAGAAATGGGAATGCCGGTAGGCGAAGCCGCACTCGGTGTTGGTCCGTTCCACCAGGCGACCGTCCATGGTTGTGGAGGTGACCGACGTGATGACCTCTTTCAATTCCTGTCCGAAGGCGCCGGCATTGATGTAGGTTCCGCCGCCCATGGTACCGGGGATGCCCGCCAGATGCTGGATGCCCGCCATCCCTTTGCCGACCGATTGGGTCACCACCGTATGCAGCAGGGCCCCGGACTGGGCCCGCACCCGGTTTCCCTCCCAGGCGATGCCATTGAAGGATTTTCCGGTATAGACGACCAGGCCGGAATAACCTTGATCGGAAAAGACCAGGTTGGTGCCCTTGCCCAGGATGAAAGTCTTCAGTCCCTTCCCTTTCGCCCAAGCCAGCGCCTCGGAGAATTCCTCTGGAGAGGCGGGCTCGGTGAAATAGCGCGCGGGGCCGCCCACCTTGAAGGAGATGAGGGGTGCGAGAGGGACGTGCTCCCGAATGAGGATGGACATGATGCATCAAAAAGTAGCAAACCGGGACCTTTGGAAGAACGCACCCCCGCCTCGCCCGATTTTTACCTTATGGAAAGCCATGGCCAAAGAGGACATAGAGGCGGTCAAAGCCGCCAACCCCATTTTGGACGTCCTCCGGGATCTGGGCATCCCATCGCAAAACAACCGCATCCGCTGCCTCAAACCGGAAAACCACTCTCATGGGGACCGCACCCCTTCGGTGTCCGTGTGGCCAGACCGGGGCCAATTCAAATGCTGGGTCTGCGCCGACGTAAAGGGCGACGTCATCGACCTGGTGAAGCTGGCGAGGAACTGTTCCTTCCGCGAAGCCCTGGAATTTCTGGGCCGGAACACCTTGGGCAACGGTCTCCCACCGCCCTTCCGCCCCATGGCTACCGGGGCCATACGCCACCCTCCAGGTCCCCTCAGGGGCAATCTTGACGGGCCAACATCGGGGATGGTCTCAAGCCCTCCGGACCGCCCCTTCGCCGGCAACCCTCTCGCGGCCGCCGACTCCGGATCGAAGGACGGCGGCGAGCCTTCCCTGGACTTTTCGGCAAGGCCGTCCCTGGGTCATTCCCCGGAATCGCCCCCGCCGCCCCGCAAGGGCGATGGGGAATTGGAAGCTGAATTGCTGCGGATCCGCATCCTGGCCTCCCTCCTGGAGGCCTGTCCGCCCATCGGTGGCAAGGTCGCCCAGTACCTCCAAAAGCGGCGCATTTTCAAGCGCACCTGGGACAGTCAAAAGCTGAGGATGATCGACGATTACAGCGGGGTCAGCCGGAAGCTGGAAGCGGAGTTCGGATCCGACGACCTCGCGCGCATGGGCTTCTTCAATGCGGCGGGCCATCTACGGTATTACCGCCACAAGCTTCTTTTCCCCTATTTCGATCAGCAGGGTCGCCCCGTCTATATGCAGGCACGCGCCATTGACGCGGACCCGGGAGGACCAAGGGGGCCGGCGCCCAAGGAGCTCTCCATGTCGGGGCATATCCCGCTTCCCTACAATTGCCGCCTGCTCAACGGCGAGCCTGGTCAGATCTATCTGTGCGAGGGCGTAATCGACACCCTGACCCTTCTGGAGCAGGGATTCCCTTCCGTAGGCGTGCCGGGAGCGGCGAACTTCAAGCCCGCTTGGGCCGCGCTTTTCCGGAACAAGACCGTGCATGTGGCCTTCGATCCGGACGCGCCAGGAGAGTCGGGAGCCGCCAAGACAATCGAGAAGCTGGCGGCCCATGGCATTGAGGCCAGGCGTCTGGCGCCGCCCACGGGGATGGA
>JALYSE010000195.1 GCA_030854955.1 Fibrobacterota bacterium
GCCGACGCTGCCCACCGTCATCGCCAAGATGCTGGAGCTGGTCGACAACCCCAAAACCTCGGCAAGCACGCTCTCGAGCCTCATCATGCGGGACCAGGTCCTCACGGCCAGGATCCTAAAACTCGCCAATTCCTCCTTCTACGCGTTCCCCAGGCAGATCGCCACCGTCAAGCTGGCGCTGGTCGTACTGGGCTTCGAGAACGTGAAGGAGATGGCCTTGAGCCTTTCCGTGCTCAATCAGTTCAAGGGCGAGAACAGCAAGCATTTCGACACCAGCATGTTCTGGCAGCATTCCGTTTCGGTCGGCGCCTGCACGCGCATGCTGGCCCGCGATACCTGCTACCGCCTGGCCGGCGAGGCATTCGTGGCCGGTCTGCTCCATGACATCGGCAAGGTGGTGCTTAACCAGTACCTGCCCAAGGAGTTCGCGGAGATCCAGACCCTGATCTTCGAAGGCAACTGGGAATGTGACAAGGCGGAACAGGAAATCCTGGGCGTTACCCACGCGGAAGTCGGCGCCTGGTTGGCCGAACGCTGGAACCTGCCGGTAATATTGGTGGAGGCCATCCGGTATCATCAACATCCCGAATTTTGCCCACGCAATTCCGAACTGCCCCTGCTGGTCTACCTTGGGGATTACCTGTCGGCCAAATGCAATCTGGGGAAAAGCGGGTCCAAAGGCATCGAGACCCTTCCCGAACCGATCATGGAAATGGCCCGCAAGTCCCTCTCCCTTACGCCCGAAAGCCTGGAAGGGTTCCGGTCCGGGCTCTACGCCGAATATGACAAGGCCAGCAGCTTCATGATGGAGGCAGCATGAGAATGCGGCGCGCGGCATGGACGGCCTGATCAAAGACATCGAAACCCTGAAGGCCGGATTGGCCGAAGGCCGCGACGTCTCGGAGCTGAAATTCCAGTCCCCGGAATTCTCGGGCTTGGCCCACGATCTCGCCCAACGCTATTCCCGTCTGGACTCCCAGGCCAGGCGCCGCATCCGCACCGCCAGTGCCTCCCTGAGCCGGGCTAAACTCGAAAAAGAGCAGTATAAATCCTCCCTCAGCGAACTGCAGAAGATCCTGGACCTTTGCCGCGTCATCTCAAGCTCCCTCGATCTCAAGGACATCCTGCACCACCTGCTTTTCCTGCTCAGCGAGATCCTGCCTTCCCGGGGCTGCGCCGTGTTCGTGGGGGGAAACCGGAATGGAAGCGCGGAGGTCGCGGCGGGAAGCGCGCCGCTGCTAGCCAGCAATTTTACTCCCCAGCTCCAGGAGATCCTGGCCCAGCATTTCGAAGAAGGCATCATCCGCTGGATACTCAATGAGCGCCGCGTATGCCTCATTCCCAGCTTCGAAGACCGCCCGGCCGACGGAGCCGTCAACGGGGACTTCGCGGTCATCCCGCTCAACGACAACGACAGCAACTACGGTTTTATCTGGATCGCCTGCACCATCAAGCAGGAGGAAGTGACCCCGGAGAACACCAACCTCATTTGGGTGCTTTCGAGCCACGCCTCCATCGCCATCATGAACTGCCTGCACAGGCAGCGGATGGAAGAGAAGCTGAACGAGCTCAAGCTGCTGACCTCCATCAACGCCTTGAAGGGGGAAATCCTGGGCCAAGGATATCCCCGCGAGGACGGCCGCGAAGCGGACGGCCCCTTCGACGACTCAGGAGGAAGTCTGCCGGCCTTCTTCCGAGAGTTCCAGGGCTTGGTGGCCAGGGAACTCAAGCTCGACAAAGGATTCCTGATCGCAAGCGCTTCCGACGGTTCCCTGGTCATGCATCCTCCCCAAGCGGCGCTGGATGGCACGCCGTTCTTGGACCATGCCGAGACGCGGAAACTCCTGCGCCACTCTGACAAGGACCAGGTGCGGCTCGAAGCCGGAGATTTCTTCCTGTCTTCCTATCCCCACCTCTCGAAGGCCCTGGGCTCGGTCGGTCTGGCCCTGTTGTCCCTGTCACCCACCGAAAACCGCGGGGTGTACCTGCTCTTGCCGTTCACTTCGGAAGACATGCAGCGCATCCCCCTTTTGCAGAACCTGCTCCTGGCGGTCGCCTCGCAGGCCCGCGTAGTGGCCGAGAATATCGAACTTTACGACTCCCTGCTGGCCGCCAACCGGAATCTCACCACCCTGCAATGGCAGCTTGTTCACTCGGGCAAGATGGCTGCCTTGGGCCAGCTGGCAGGCGGCGTGGCACACGAGATCAACAATCCCCTGCAAATCATGCTCGGCCGCATTCAGATGATCCAGATGATGACGGAGGAAAAGAAGCCGACGGGCAAGGGTAAGCTCAAGGACGAACTCAACCTCGTCACCGAAGAGGTCCTACGCATCCGCGACATCGTCCGCAATCTGCTCGACTTCTCGCGCCAGGGCAAGCGGGAAACCTCCTTCGCCCCCCTGTCCATGAACGATACCGTCAAGGACGTGCTGGCTCTTCTCCAGCACCAGCTCATGTCCAACCAGGTGGAAGTCAGACTGTCCCTGGAAGGTGACAATACCAGGGTTCTAGGCAACCGGAACCAGCTTAAGCAGGTGTTCATGAATCTGATGATGAACGCCATCCATGCCATGGAAAATGAGCCGCGGGTTCTGGATATCGCCACGGTGGTGCGAGACGGCATGGTCATGGCCTCGGTCCGGGATTCCGGAGTCGGCATTTCCCAGGAAAACATTTCCCGGATCTTCGAACCCTTCTTCAGCACCAAGAGCATGGGAACGGGCCTGGGACTTTCCATCAGCTACGGCTTGATCAAAGAGCATAAAGGCACCATCGAGGTGGAAAGCCAGGAGACTCGGGGCACCTGCTTCACGGTGCGACTGCCCAAAATCAAGGAAGAAGCCCTCGGATATAGCCTACTCGTCGGCTGAATTGAATTTTTAGAGGAAAAAGGCCTTTCTGTCCTGGATTTCGGTATATTCGGGATTTTTACCTCTAGAATTCTGAACCGAATTTAAAGTAAAATGGGACCGCTTCAAGCCTTGTGACCAAGGGCCTTGGGCGGCGTAGCAAGCCATTATTACTTGTAAGGCGGTCAATTTGATGGGCTCTCCGCAAATCCTCAGTTTCTTCACGGGAACCGGGGAAAGCGTATTTTTGACCGCCGCGCTCACAGGCGGCGTGTTGGGCAGCCTAATCGGCGGCCTGGCCGCGACGGTCACGGCCTATCTGTTTTCCCAACGACTTTTCAAAAGCGAGGTTCTGGAAAATGCACGCAAGGATATCAAGGTGCCACTCTCCGCGTATATGGAATGGCTTACCACGGTTTCCGGCGAGTTCGCGTTGTGGAAGACCGACCTCCTTCCCGCTTACATCCCCGACTCCTCCCAGGATCAGTTTGAACTGAACCGCATGCGCAAACTTTTCGTGGATCAACGCAACCAGCTTTGGTTCTCCAAACTCGAGGAATACGACACCTTGTTGGAAAAGTTCAGCCCCGCCGTCAAGGCCATGTGGTTCCGCCAGATGGATCTACACGAAAGCTTCTCGAAGGTGTTCAAATCCCTGGAATCGGATCCGCCTGAAGCGGTCAACGCGGGAGAGAGGATCGAAGCATTGGCTTTCGAGCAGGGGCAGCTGGTTTCGGATTTCCTCTACCATCTGCAATACGAGTGCCTGCGATCTGTGGCGACCGCCAAGCCACGCGCCCCCAAGAATATCATCAAGCCCAGGATCGTCCGGACTGCGATGGGACGCATCAAGGTGGTCCTGCCGAAGTCCGGGACGGTTTCGAAACTCTGATGTTGGGGCATCCAGTTAGAGCCGGATGGGGCATCCGGTTAGAGCCGGATGGGGCATCCGGTTAGCCGGATGGGGCGCTCGATCAAACCGGAAGTTCTTCGAAGGCTCGGTGCACATTTTCCGTGAGGATGGATGGGGTGAAGGGCTTGGGCAGAAAAGCCGCCATCAACTCCTGGATTTCCTTCCGGATCCTATCGCCGACATTATCGATGCAACAATCCAATGGATAACCTGAAGTGTAAAGCACCCTCATCCGCGGGCGGGTGCGACGCAGGATGGTAGCCAATTGATGGCCGCCCAACGCATCATCGAGCTCCACGTCGGCAAGCAGTAGATCGATGACGCCTTTGTGGGCTTCGCTCAAGGCCAGCGCTTGGTGGCCGGACTCGGCAGAAAGTACGCAATAGCCGCGCATCTCGAGAACCTTCGCGATGAGCCGCAGCACCTGTTCTTCGTCTTCGACTAACAATACCGTTTTGTTCATTTCCATAATGATAACCCTCAGTGGGTGCCGGAATCCAGCGCCTTATGCTTCCGGGGCTGGGAACTTGGCGCGCTGGTATCTCAGCCGGGGCGGTTCCTTCCGGTTTTAAAACGTTTCTGGGGGCCAGCGAGAAGTTTATATTCGCTGTTAAAGGAACATCAAATGGAAAATTTGAAAGCATCCGAAACCAACATTCTAGTGGTGGAGGATGAGGAATCCCTCCTTAAACTGGCGACGCACATCCTGGAAATGCAGGGTTATCGCGTTTTTGCCTACCCGCACAGCGAAGCTGCGTTGCGGATGGCGAAAAACCTGCCCGACCGCATCCATCTTCTGCTTACCGATGTTCGCATGGATCCCCATATGAGCGGATGTAAACTGGCCCAACACCTCCGGCTCCTGCGGCCGGAGATGCAGGTCCTCTACATGTCCGCCTATCCCTCCAGCGAAATCGTGAAAAAGGAAGTGGAACAGGGGACGGCCGAACTGGTGAAGAAGCCATTCACCCCCACGGTTCTCCTGGAAGCGGTGAAAACCTCCTTGGAACACTCCGGAGCGCGCGCTTCCCGTTAAGGACTCCAACCATACATGCGTTCGCCCGCAGGGAAATCCATTGCAGGCGCCAAGCCGAATGTTCTATGATCACTCGTGCTCAAACCGTTCAAAAAAGAAGGCAAGTGGGGCTATTGCGACGAGCATAACCATGCCGTCATCCCGCCCCGTTTCGCCTTGGCCTCCCGATTCTCGCAAGGCCTGGCCGCAGTCGCGGTCCTCGGACCCGCCAGCAAGGCCTGGGGCTACATCGGGGAGTCCGGCGAAATCGCCATCGCGCCCCGTTTCCAGGAGGCCATGGATTTCCACGAAGACCTGGCCGCCGTGCGCGCAGAGCCCTCCCAAGGCGGTCCGGGCGGACCACAAGGTGGTCCGGGCGGATCACGTTGGGGTTACATCGACCGTACCGGCTCCCTGGTCATCGAGCCTATATTCGACAAGGTCGGGGAATTTTCCGAAGGCCTGGCTGTGGTGTGGAAAGATGGCAAAGCGGGCTATCTCGACACGGAAGGTCATACCGTCATCGAGCCCCACTACGCCCATGCGGATCCGTTCCGGGGCGGCCTGGCCCGCGTGCGCATGACGGACGGCACCTGGACCCATATCGACCGACATGGGCGTCAGCGCAGCCCCCACGGCTATCTGGAAGCAGAATCCTATTCCGAAGGCCTCGCCGCGATAAAGCCATCCGCTCAAGGCGGCTGGGGCTACATCGACACGGATGACCGCATGGTGATCCCTGCCACGTTTGACAAGGCATTTCCCTTCCAGGAAGGGCGCGGGCGGGTGGTGACCGGCGCCTACCCCCACGGAAAATACGGCTTCATCGACAAGCAGGGCCAATTCATCGTCAAACCCCGTTACCATGAGGCCGAGGACTTCCAGCAAGGCGTGGCGCGGGCGAAATTCCTCGGCGGCGACTGGCGCTGCTTCGACTCCTCCGGCAATCTGCTCATCCCCGCCAGCCACCGCGACCATCTGCTTTTTTCCGAAGGCCGGGCCCGCACCCTAGTTGATGGCAAATGGGGTTTCGTAGACCGTACCTATGCCTTCTGCATCCCGCCCCGGTTCGACGAAGCCGGACATTTCTACCTGGGTCTGGCCTCCATCAAGGTGGATGGCAGCAAACCCTTCGATGCCGCCGACCAGGACCTTCCCCGTTCGGAGCCCATCGCCAAGCCGCGCTGGGGCTACATCGATGTCAAAGGGGCCCTGGCCATTCCCGCACGCTACCTCATGGCCGGCTCCTTTAGCGAAGACCTAGCCGCCGTGAAGGTCCATGCCTGGCTCGGGTTCGCCACCAAATGGGGCTACATCAACCGTTCCGGCCAGACCGTCATCAAGCCCGCATTCGATTTCGCCTATCCCTTTTCCGAAGGCCTGGCGCGGGTGAACATGGGGGGACGCCATGGCCGCACTGGCGAAGTGCAAGGTGGTCGCTGGGGCTTCATCGATAAAAACGGAAACTACGTCATCAAGCCCCAATTCGAATACGTCTCCTGGTTCGCCGAAAACCTGGCGGTGGTTCGCGTCGGCACCCAATGGGGCTATATCGACGGTAAGGGAACCGTGATCATCCCGCCCCAATTCGACGAAGCCTATAATTTCTTTAAAGGGCTCGCCCGGGTGCGCATCGCTGACCAATGGTTTTACGTGGACTCCTCCGGCAAGAAGAAACCCATCCACTGAGCGCCTCCCGCCACACCCGGGAAGCGCTTTCCATCACATTCGACTTTATATAACGCACTCCGTTCCTTGGAACCCGCCTTGCATTTAAATACCTTAACGCCCCATGGAACCTAAGCCAAAGCGCAGCAAGACCGCCATCGTTGCCTACCGTCGCAACGTGTACCAGGTCTCCCCCACCGGATTGCAAGCCATGATGGAACTCACCCGCAGAAGCGTCGAAAGCGAAACCGCCATCGGCTTCGTCCTCCGCCAAGAAGGCTACGACATCCACCCCGACGAAATCTCCCTCTCCATTTCCGGCTAATTGACCCGGAATTACTCCTCGGTCTCACGCGGGCCTGGCCTGGGCCTATCTTATCTTCAAAACCAACTTCCCGAACTGCCCCGCGTTATCCATCCTGCGCAAAGCTTCATCCACCTGTTCAAAGGGATACACCCCATCAACCACCGGCCGGATCTGTTTTTCTTCCACGAACCGCACCATCTCCATGAACTCCTGCGGCGACCCCATCGTGGACCCCAACAAGGATAATTGGCGCCAGAATAGCTTGCGCAAAGGAAGCTCCTGGGGATTCCCCACGGTCGCGCCGAAGAAAACCAGCCTTCCTCCCGGACGGCTCAAATCGCAAAGCTTGGGAAATCCCGGACCGCCCGCCGAATCGATGATGCAATCGAAAGGACCCGCCTTTTCCTGCAATGTCTCCGCCCACTTTTCATCTTTGTAGTTCACCCCGCCCGCCGCGCCCAGGTCAAACGCCCGACGCAATTTTTCCTCGGATCCCGAGGTTACGAAGACCTGGGCCTTGGCCGCCAGGCCGAAGCGTAACAGGAAAAGGGCCACCCCGCCCCCGATACCGGTCACGAGGAGGTTTTCCCCGGCCTGAATGCGTCCCCGGGTGAACAGGGCCCGATAGGCGGTCAGCCCGGCCAATGGGAGAGATGCCGCCTCTTCGAAGGAAAGGTGCGGCGGCATCGGGGCCAGGTTGGCGGCCGGCACCTTGATCCATTCCGCGAATGTACCGGGATCGGGAAGCCCCAGAATCCTGAAATCCCTGCCTTGGGCCTCCACCGAGGGACCCCAATCGAGACTGGGATTGATGACCACGCTGCGGCCCACCCAACCCGCATCCACTCCCGGGCCCACCCGTTCCACCACTCCCGCCCCGTCCGAGCCTGGCACCACGGGAAATTTCAGCCCCGCGTATTGGCCCTTCTGGATCCATAGATCCCGATGGTTCAGGGCGGCTGCATGGAGCCGAACCGCAGCCTCCCCGGCCTTGAGCCCAGGCAGCTCCAGCGTCTTTATCTTGAAAGGTTCGCCTACCGCATCCAAGGTCAAGGCCCTATAGGTGATGGACATGATGCTCCCTGGGTTGGCGTCGTTGATGGAATCAGATCAAGGTAGCTGATCCCATAAAGTCGGGCAACGACATGTATTTTGACGGAAAGGGTACGGAAGCATCGTATCATCCGAAAGCAGCCAGGACGGGAGAGTACGGATGGAAATGACCGCGGGAACGGGAAAAGGCGGAGAATCGCTGAAGGACGCGGCGGTCCCCTTGGTGACGGTCACTCGCAACGGCGAGGCCGACATGGAACACATGGGGTTCGCCTGCCTGGTGGACGCGGACGGAAACCACCTCTGGTCCATAGGCGACCCCCATGCCGGGGCCTTTATCAGGTCTTCGGCTAAACCCCTGCAGGCCCTGGCCGTACTCACCTCGGGAGCCGCCGATGCGGTGGGTCTGGACGATCGCGATCTGGCCATTATCTGCGGATCCCATCTGGGCGGAGCGGATCAGGCAGCCCAGGTCAAAACCCTTCTCGCCAAAAGCGGGCTTATGCCGGAAGACCTGGGTTGCGGCGACGGTCTTGCGGACATGTGCTCGGGAAAGCATGCTGGCATGCTCACCGCCTGCAAGCATCTCAATCTTCCCCTGCGGTCGTACCTGGAACCCAGCCACCCTTGGCAGAGTCGCCTGCTCACCCTAATCTGCGACTATTGCGCCGCCGATTCCGGAAAAATCGCCAACGCCGTGGACGGCTGTTCCGCTCCCACCTTTTCCCTGCCCATCTTCAATATGGCTCTCGGCTTCGCGAAACTGGCCAAAGAAGCCGCCAAAACCGGCCCTGCTGCCCGTATTCTCAAGGCCATGGCGGAAAACCCAGGCGGACTTACGGGTGAGCCGGATTTACGCGCCTTCAATTTGGAAGGAGCCTCGCGTACCGGCATTGGCGCGGCATTCGTCACCAAAGGAGGCGCCAACGGTCTACACTGCGCAGCCCTTCCCGGTTTGGGACTCGGTTTCGCTCTGAAAATCATCGATGGTTCCCAGCTTCCCCGTTGGCCGGTGTTCACGCGCGCCTTGGCAAAAGCGGGGGTTATCTCTTCCGCCACGGCTGTGGCCATGCAAGCGGCCTTGTGGCCACGCATTGCAACCCGCAGGGGTGTGATAGCC
>JALYSE010000014.1:0-21578 GCA_030854955.1 Fibrobacterota bacterium
GTTCGGACCTTATGCAGTCCCCGCAGGGAATAGTGGAAAAGGAAGTTGTCCGATACCAGGGTACGGGCCCGGTTTTCGGCTGCGGCGGCGACTGCGGCGCTTCTCAGGGCGCCCAATCGGGCGCCGGGGCCCGCCAGCTTCATCCGCTCGAAGAGCATGGCCGTGCCGCATTGCGCCGCATGCAGATCGGTAACCGCCAACCGGACGAAGCAGGCCGCAGCGAGGAATAACGCGAATCGCCCGATCACCTTAGCAACAATCACGATATCCCCTGATTCCTCCGGAAATCCATTCCCGACCGTTCCCAAATCTTAACCTACCCCAATAGTGAATATCCAAGACCCAGGGTCATCCGCCTACGAATTTGTAGCCCGATCCGTGGATGGACAGGATCAATTTCGGAATCTTGGGGTTTTCCTCAAAGATTTTCCGGAGCTGGACGATGTGATTGTCCACGGTGCGGCTTTGGATGTAACCCTCGATGCCCCATACCTTTTGAAGCAGCTCTTCACGGGTGATGACCTGATTCCGCTTTTCCCAGAAAAGCTTCATGATCATGGCTTCTTTATAGCTCAGGCGGATCTGCTTTTCCCCGATGGTCGCTTCAAAGGTTTCGAAATTGACATACGCGTTTCCGAAGCGGGCGTCCTTGTGGGTTTCCTTCTGGGTGAGCCAGGCGCGACTGCGGAGCAGGGAACGGATGCGCGCCATGAGGATGTTGAGATCGAAAGGCTTGGCGAGATAGTCGTCCGCACCGCTGTCGAGGCCTTCCACGATGTCTTCCTTGGAGTCCCGGGCGGTCAGCAATAGGACGGGTACCGACACGTTTCTGCCCCGCAATCGACGTAGTACTTCCAGGCCGTCCACCCCGGGTAACATCCAATCCAGGACCAGGATATCGAACACCTGCTCTTCCATGGCCGCAAGGCCCGTTTCGCCGTCTAGGCAATGGGTCACCTCGAAGCCTTCGGACTTGAGGTTGAAAACCAGCCCCATGGCCATGTTCCGATCGTCTTCGATGAGCAGAATGCGGTTCATTTCATCCTCGGAATGGATAGGGTGAAGCGATTACCCTTCCAGCCATCGACTTCGGCGAACCCGCTCGTGAGATCGATGTTTCCGTCATGGAGGCGGGCGATGGTCTTGACGATGTAGAGGCCGAGACCCACCCCATCCTGGCGGCGGGTGTCGCGATTGGGCATTCGGAAAAAACGCTTGAAAATCTTCTTCGCGAATTTTTTGGGGATGGGGGTGCCGGCGTCCCGCACGCTGATGAGTACCAAGTTCGCTTCCGTTTCCATCCCCACTTCGGGTACACTGCCCTTGCCGTACTTTTCCGCGTTGTTCACCAGGTTGGTGATGGCCAGGTCGAGCAGCACCGGATCAACCTGGGCATCGACGTCGGCGTTGAGGCGTAGGACCAAGGGGCGGGGCCATTTTTTCGCGAAATCCTCCACGAAGTTGCGCAGGTTAATGCGCCGGAGGCTGACCGGCAATTTGCCCCGCTCGATTTGCTGGGATTTGAGAAGATGATTCAGCAACAGGTTCAAACGCGCGCAATCGTTTAGGATAGCGTCCAGGAAGCGTTCCCGCTCCTCCTGGCTGGCTTCGCGCTGCTTAAGAGTCTGGGCGAACATCTGGATGGAGGACATGGGCAGCTTGAGCTCATGGGTCATCATGTTCACGAAGTCTTTTTGCTGCTGCTTGAAGCGCGAGTTCCGCAGGACGGTCACGAAAAAGGCGGAAAGGACGACCAGCACTAGGGATAGGAAGATGATGCCCAGGGTGAGCACGGTCCACCTTCCGGCCGTGGGGATCTCGGGAGTGCCATGGGCGGCCATGTTTAGCTCCCTGATCGTCCGGTAATCCGAGATGATATAGACGTTCCAGAAGACGAGCAGGGTGATGACCATGCCCGCTGCCAGTACGAAAACCACGGTGAAGAGCGCGGTTTTTAGACTCATATCCGTAAATTTAACAAGATGAGGCTTTAGGATCTTTCCCAGGTTGTCCCAGCAGTTCCACCAGGGTGGCCATCAGAAAGGCGGCATCGTGGCGGGCCGCACCGGCATCGCGGTTTTCCCGGGCCCATTCCAGGGCTAGCGTCATGGGGATTACCTTCGTTTCCCCGCCCAGGATCAAGGCGGACAGCCGCGTCAGGGCTTCGGTAAGGCTGCCGGCCGAGGGTACCGCCCGGATGGGTTTGGAGCCCGGTTGGGAGCAATGGGCTGCGGGACTGGTGACCAGGTATTCCCGGCATGAGGAGGGTCGGTTGGGGTGGATGGAACAGGACTCGTCGACCAGAAAGGGACAGGGTATCCCCAAGCGGAAATAGTCCAGGCCCAGGGCCAAGACATCTTCCTCGGTCGCTTGGCCGGAGGTAGATCGGTCGCCGAATCCCGCCTCGCGCAGGCGTTCCCCGGCCGCGGAAAAGCGGGCCAGGACCCCGGCTTTGCGTTCGGGGGGCATGGACGCGACCACGTCGGCGATCATCCAGGCCTCGGCGGGAGAGAGGGGAACGGCTTGGCGGCAGCAAGCGCCGCATCCCTTTTTGCAGGATACCTGACGGCCTTCCCGGGCTTCCGAGGCCACGGCCATGCCCACCAAGCGCTCATCGATAGCCATGGCGTTCCAGGCCAATTCGGACAGCCTCATGGTTTCGGGCGGAACGGCAAGGTTACCCTTTAGGGCGCCGAATCGGGTTTGTAAATCGATTTGGAGCATCCGGGGAGCGTTCCGGTCCGGGCCGGGTGGTGTTGGGGTTGCCTGCATCGACTAAACCTACCAATTGTTCTTCCGGAGCCAAAACCCGTGTCTTGGCGGCCCATTCGTTTGCAAGTATATTGCCTAGCTAAATGCTGCGGAAATCCGGCCTTATTTGTGTGGCGGCCGTACTCCTTTGGGGCTGCGACCTCTTCTCTACGCGCGAATTCCGGTCGAAGCCGTCGCAAATCCGCACCCTCAAAAATTTGTCCGCCAAGGGAGACAGCGTCACCTTCCTTGCCACCGAATCCGTATGGAAATCAAACGTCACGCCCGAAATGGCTTCGTCGTCCCCGGGCAAGGTCCTTTCCAAACGCAGGCTGGTCTTCACGTTTCTGGGGGATTCCCTGGATGGCGCCGATACCCTCAAGATCCTTTCTTTGCGCATCAGCGAAGATTCAACCGGCCTGGAAGTCGAGAAGGGCACGCGTCTGGTCAGGTTCACCCTCGAGGGCGTGGTCCTGGAAGGGGCATCGACCGGCGGGGGCGCTCGTTACTTCCCGCTCAAGGCATCCTCTCAAGCGGAGGCAGGGGATTCAATCGGGGACAACGACTCCTTCACGGCCCTTCCCGCCCTGCTCGTGGAAGGCTGGAGCGATAGCCGGTCCCTGGGCATTCTGGAAATCCGCCGCCGCCAGGTTTCCCTGGACACGCTGAATTATCAAGGCCACCTCGAGGAGGCCTGGGGGATTTCCGAAAGCATTCTGTCGGTCGATTCCTTGGGAGCGGAAAGGGAGCTTGCGCGGGGAACATTCTGGTATGGTAGCTCGGGGCTTTTGAAGGCCGAACAGACCTGGCCGGAATTCGACTGGCGCTCGGACGACGGGTCCGGGATTTTCAATCCCGATGTCAACGGCTCGGTTCCCAAGGCGGAATTACGCCGCACCCTGGTGAGGCTATGACGGCGGCCGCGAATGTGGATCTCCGCGCGGAAGCCGCGGGTGCATTGGCGATTTCCTGCCAGGGATTGGAATTGGATTATGGCCGCGGCACCTTGATCGGGCCTTTGAACTTGGACATTCCCACCGGCGCTTGCGTGGCCCTGGTCGGCGAAAACGGCGCGGGGAAAAGCTCCCTGATCAGCATGATCCTGGGATTGCGCCCGTCCACCCGGGGCATCGCCTCCCTATTCGGGGAAAATGTTTCCAGACAATCGTCCCGCCGCGGGATCGGGTATCTCCAGGAGTCCGTGGACTTTCCCGAGCGCGCGCGCGCCCATGATCTCATCGTCCTGCATTCGCGGCTGACCGGGCTCGATCGCCGCAAGGCCGCAGAAGGGCTGGAAGCCTACCTCGATGGGTTCGGCTTGGAGCTTACCACCAAGCCTATCCGGGCCTATTCCAAAGGCATGAAGCAACGCCTGGCCCTGGCCATCGCCATGTTGGACTGCGGCCGCATGCTCATCCTGGACGAACCCAACAGTGGATTGGACCCCGTGGGAATCGCCATGCTCCGGGGAAAGCTGGACGCGCTCAAGTCGGCCGGCACCACCCTGCTCATCTCCACCCACCGTCTCACGGAGGTAATGCAGCTCGCGGACCAGGTACTTGTTCTCCACAAAGGCAAGGTGGCGGGGGAAAGCCTCATGTCCGATTTCCACGACTTCAACGCCTTCGAGAAATATTTCCTGGAGCGCGTGAAATGAGCGATGGCATGGAAAAGGCCCCGGCGCGATCCATGCGCATCCGGGCGGTATTCCTGTTCGAGATGGCCCCGGCCTGGAAGGGTCCCCTCTTGTGGGCCGCCCTCGCCAGTCTGATCATTCTGGTGGTCCCCATCCGCTATATCATGGTGGGGGACATCTACAATAACGGCGACCTGGTGGGAAAGGCCCTGCGCCTCAACTACGTGGTGGCCATCGGCTATTCCACCATCGTATTCCTCACGACCCTGTTCACCCTGTGTTTCTGCCTGGATCGGACCGGCACCCATTACCTCCGCAACAATGACCTTCTCATCCTGTCGCGCGCGGTGAGCCGGCCCGCATTCTACCTCGCCAAAATGGCCTCGGTGCTGATACCGGCCGTCGCTTATGGGTTTCTAGCACTGGCGCTGTTCTGGGAAGAGCTCTATCGGGTCGCCGGCGTCAACGTGTCCAGCATTTTCACGCTGATCTTCCCCTTGAGCCTTTCCATGGTCTGCCTGGTGAGTCTTTATTTCCTGATGCGGAACTTCCTGGGCAATTTCATGATCTTCTTCCTCTGGATGCTTCTGCTTCCCGTCATCTATGTCGCCAACCTCTGGCGTTACTATGCCGGTTTTCTTGGGGAAGGCGGGATATTCACGAATGTGATCAACTTGATGCCCCAATTCGGCGGCATCCATGCCTGGTCCCTGGGCAAGGTCAGTGACTTCTTCCTGAGGGAGGAGACCTGGCGCGCGCTCGCCAACTGCGGCCTCTGGTCCGCGCTGGCCATTGTATCGGGATTGTTTGTATTCTCGAAAAAGCGCTTGTAGACTGCCGAGGCGGCCGGCCAAGGTGACTGGCCAAGGCGACCGGCCCGGGTGCGGCCTTAGGACTTCCCGGCCGGCGAAGCCACCTTCATCTCGGCATCGATCCCATTCAGATAAATGTTCTGCCTATCAGTGGAGTAGTTGAGAAACTTGTAATGGAGCTTTCCGTTCACGAGGTCCCCGGCGCGGATGGAAACCTGGTCCACGTCTCCAAAGGATTGATAGCGGATGATGGCCCCCTGCGGGTCAAAAATGACGATCATATTGGCCGGAAGGTTCCGGTTCGATTCCGTGCGCGTGGAGCTTTTGGGCTGCTTCCGATGGGCGTCCACCACCATGTCCACATAGCTGAACTCGCGGTCCTGTGATTCCTTTTCCTTGCTCCGGTCCGCCATCCAGTTCAGCTCTTTGCCCGGATTCCACCGGGTCGGGGTCACATAGGACAGAAAGCTGAAATAAGTGCTGAAGGATCCCAGGGCTACCTCGGCCACGAAATTCTCCAGATCGCCTTGGCTGGTGCGGCCGGCCGGGGATGCGTAGGTATAAGCGCTCTGGTTGGAGCGCTCCTGCAGCGACATCTTCGAGAAATCCACCGACCCCTGATCCACGGAAAACTTCTGCACCAACGCCAAGGTGTCGTTGAAGCGGGCCTTGTCGACCTTCAGCTTGGTCGAGCCTGAACGAACGTAGCTTGTCTTCAGGAACCCGGTCTTGGTGGAAAGCGCCTTTTTCGAATCGTCGTCCAGCTCCACCGTGGTTTCGCTCTTGAAGGTGAAGGTCTTGAGGGCCGAAAGCGTCTGTTTGAACTTCTGCTTCTGTTCCTGTTCCATGCGCCGTTGTTCTTCCTTGAGGGCCTCCAGGCGGTCCCGTTCCATGCGCTCGTCCTCGGCGCGGGCCATGGCCTGGTTCTCTTGGTTTTTCGCCTGGGCGGCTGCCAGGAGGGTCTTTTCGCGAAGTTCGGCGGAGAAGTTCTTCCACGAGGCCAGTCGGGTTTGAATGGGGGCCAGGGTGGCTTGGTTCCTCTCTTTCAGGGAAGCTTCGATCTTTTCCTCCACCTCGATGGTGAACTCGATCTTCTCCTTGCGGGCGTATTCCAGCAGATCGCTGAATAGCATATCCGTATTCAGCACCTCCAGCAGGCTTTCCAGGTTCTGCCGGAGCCAGGTCCTGTTCTCCTCGAACTTTTTGGAAAGCACTTGCAACTGTGCTCCCGTCTGGGTGGCATTGGCCTGGATCTGCCGGGTCCAATAATCGACTTGCAGGGTGTAGTCGTCGAAGAGCGCTTCGATCTTGGCGAGGTTGTAGGTGCGCAGATGTTCTTCCACCCGCCGGCCAAGGTAATCCTGCGCGAAGGAGTACAGCCAGGCCGTCTGCAGATTCCGGAAATCGCGGTCCAGGGCGGCAACGTTCGCCTGGAAGTTGGTTTTAGGCCGCAGGCTCCCGGCTTCGTAAGGCATCAGGGAACGCTGGAAGGCGAGCTTGGCGTCCGGATCCCATCGCTTGCCGTTCTGTGAGAACATGCCATCAACCCGGGACACCAGGGCGGACACGTAGAGTTCCTTGATCAATATGTCGGTTTCGGCGCGGTGCTTGTTCAGTTCCTGGACATCCTTGTGGAGTGATTCCAGCTGTGAATGGCCCCCGCGCTCGAACTTTTCGCCGGAGAAGGCGGGTTTGGAACGCAAGCGTTCCAGATTGGATCGGGATTTCGCGACCTGCTTTTCCCAATCGGAAAACGGATACTTCCGGTTCACCTGTTTCAGGTCATCCTTCAGATAGGCTTTGGCTTGGGCCACGTCCTCCTCGGTTCCGCCTAGGGCGACGGGCGCAAAGGACAATAGCAACCCAATGCCGATGGCCGGCCAGATACGGGATCTCATCTTGTTGGAAGTCAGATTCTGTCCTTAAAAACCTACAAAACATAGGAGCCGACCCCAGCCGACCCGGGGTAAAATGTACCACCGTAACCCCGTGAATGCAGGGGAAGGTTTAGCAAGAGAGCGCGTTAATCCGGGGCGGAATGGCCCCGATGGGGATAGGCGCCCCGGGGGCGCGATCAGTTCGAGAGGACTATTTTCCTGGATAGGCGAGTATTGATGCCGGGGCCTTGGACTTCCAGGCTCAGAAAATACATGCCGGGAGACAGTCGACCGGGCCGGTTCCGGAAATCAAGGTCATAGGCGAACCGGTATAGGCCTTCCGAAAGCGGACCCAGGATCAGCTCACCTTTGCGGGTTCCATCCAATCCCCATACTATGGCGCGGATTTTTGCCTTGGACGGCAAGGCCATCTGCATTCCGAAGCCCCCGTTCCGGGCGGAAACCCGGAGGTCCAGGGAGGGGGCGACCAAGGCCATTTTCTGAAGGATGCTAAATGCGGCCATCTTGTGTTTGGGACCGGAGTATATGAGCAGGGTATCCTGAGGCAGCCCGCTGGCCGGAATCTCTTTGCCGGATTCGACCCGGTATTTCATCCCCCGCGAGGGGGAGACGGCCCAGGTTTCATAGTCGCTCGGCAGATTCTGGGAGAGGATGCGCAAGGGCGGGAGGGTATCGCCGGTTCCAGACTGCGTAGTTATGGCTTTCCCGGTCTGGGATGGTGAAGTCAAGCCCATGGCGACCTTCCATTGGAGAATGCCCTCTTGTTCCAGCCTGATCCAATCAGAGGCCAGGGCGCGTCCCTGGCGGAGGGCCTGCATGGTCAGCCCTGAATTCTGCCGGGGCAGAGCGAACTCATCTTCGAGACCCAGGCCTTCCGCCGAGGTCCAGTCTGCGCCGAGACGAACGGTACGCGTCGAGCCCCAGCCCAAGGCCAGATTCACTTGTCCGGCGGCGGCTTCCTTCTTTACTCCCCATTCGGTAATGGGACGAGGGGAAAGTGTCACCGAGGTTTCCTGTAGGTAGTTGTACACGAAGTAACCGCGCCAGGGTTTCAGCGATTCACTCTCAACGTAATCGTTGATGGCGGGCGAATATTCCCACAGGCCCTTGATGGGGAACCCTTTGTAGAGTTCGCCTTGATTGCGGGAGTAGGGCCAATACATCTCTTCCAGATGAGGATTGCCGATCTGGTTCCATCCATGGCGCAATTGCACCGAGAAGGTGCCCGTGACGGTGGGAAGGGTAACCGCAGCGGGCCGCGAGAACGACGAGATCCTGCCTCGGGAACCCAGCCAATATCCGTTTCCGGCCATCAGGGTTTGCTTTCCCTCCATCTGCTTGTAGACCGTATCCTTGTCGTTCCAAGAAACACCTTGAAGGATCAGCCCGGGATTTGCGGCGCGGAGCTCGTTCAAGGTGACGGGAGGATCCAATGCCAGGGGAATGCTGACGAGGTCATAGGGAAATTGGCTGGATTCGCCGACGCCCCATACCGGCGGACCGTTCAGGTCGCCCATGCGCTGGGACAGGGCCAGCATCGTTCCACGATCGCTGGGATAGGACGAGGCCGATTGATAGTCGCTTACGATGAGTTGGACGTAGAGGGGCTTGATTAGTCCCGGCGGATGGAGAAGCTGAGCCGACAGGTCCTGACCGCTGAAGACGGGCCTCTGGGTTTCGTTCTTTTTCGGATCGTCGTTCCGTTTCAGGTCGTAGGTAAGGTTTGCGACGTTGTCCTCGATATGGAACGTTACCCGGGTGGAGTCGTTGGATGGGAAGGATTCGCCAATGTGACTTATGACCGGGGGTTTCACATCGATGCCCATGAAATAGATTCCCGCCTGGGAAAGCGTGACCGTATCGGCCGAGGAGATGAAGTACACCTTCTTTGATGGGTCCACGCGGTACATGGACCGCTTGTCCGACGACGGCCTCGTGAAAATGAGCTTTGGAAACTCCGAACCGGTATTCGCTTCCCCATCCGCCAAGGCCAAAGTAAGCGCGTATTGGACGCCATCGAACCCGTCCAGTTTAAGAGGCCCGGCGCCGGAAATCTGTCCATTCACAGGGACGGTTTGGTCTTCGGGACTGCGGAGGGTGTAGCCGCCTTCCAGCGTGGACGTCTGGCCGGGAATGATGGAAAAGTTCCGGACTCCGAAGATGGTGTAGAGCTCTTCTCGGACCGGGCCGGCCATGTTGCCCGCGACCGCCACGGCCTTCAGGGTGGTGGTCACGCCGATGGGGATGGAGTCGCCCGATTTGAGGAGGATGCGGTTATCTGGAACCGGATCGGATCCGTCCCTGGTGTAGTACAGGGAGGCACGCTTGGAAGAACTGCTGAGCTTGACGTGCAGGGCGGTTGGCGAACTTCCGCCCGGAGGGGAGAATTCGGGCCTTCCCGGGACCAGGGTATAGGTCGCCGATAAAACCTTGCTATTCTCGAAACCGGTCATTATGGCCACGGCCTGCAGGGTGGAGGTGGAATCGATCACGAACGGTACGGAATATTTGGTGCCGGACTTGGGAGGGTCCCCGTTCAGGGTGTAATAGATTTCCGCTCCCCGGGTGGAATAAAAGGAAATACGAACGGTATCTTCGAAGGTGGACATATTGCCCGGGGTTGTGGGGGTAGGGGTGGCCAATTGGCCGCCCTTTTTGGTGAAGCTGAAGGGATACACCTGGCTTGAAACCCCGTCCAAGATCGCGATGGCGGAGAGGGTGGCGGTGGTATCGATGCGCAGCCCATCGATCGGGAATTCGGGAGAGGCCGCATTGGGCACGGTGCCGTCCTTGACGTAACGGATGACCGCACCGGCGGGAAGGGCAGACAGTTTAACGGTGATGGGGGACTCGAAAATGGTATCGGACCGGGGATTAGCGGTAATGGGGCCGGGAATGAGCTTGTAGACTTCGGTGACGATGTCGCTGTTGAGGAAACCCCGCAGGGTGCCAATAACCCTAACTGTGGTGGTCCTCGTCAGAGTCACGGGAACCCCCTGAACGTATTTCACCTTGGTGGCGGATGAATCCGGCGAAGAGCCGTCCGTGGTATACCAATGCTCCGCACTGTCCGTGGGACTGAGCATGGTAATCTGGAGTTGGCCGGGGAAATTGCGGCTCAAAGGAGTGAGTATGGGGGCCATTACCTTGCTTTGGATCTTTTCCAGGGTATAGGTCATCTTCAGAGTATCGCTGTCCGTCATGCCGGATTTTTTGGCCACGGCGATGAGGGTCGTTGTGGCATCGAGCGTGATGGGCACGTTGTTGTACGGTTTCGCCGAGGAAAGCAGGGGGCTGGTGCCGTCCAGGGTGTAAAAGATGCTCGCGCCGGGGGTGGCCGTGGTCAGGGAGCATTTCATGGAACCTTGGAAGGTGGGGGATGGGGGTTTGATAACCGGCTTTACCACCTTGTTCAAAGGGGTGTAAGTATAGGTTTCGGACATGACATCGCTGGCAAGGAAACCGGACTTGTAGGCGCGCGCCTTTAGAGTGAAGGTGTTGTCCTTCATGCGGATGGTGTCACCGGCATTGAACCTGGTACCGCCCTGGGTGGGGTCTTCTCCCTGCAAGGTAAAATGGATAGCGGTTCCGGCTTCATTGGTCGCCAGCACGATCTTGATAGGATCGATAAAAGGGCCTCCGAGTGGTTTCGCGAAGGGCTTCGCCAGCTTTGGTAGTTGGACGCTCAGGCGGGCGGTATCGCTCCAAGCGTAGGTTTCTGGCTTGGACAGATCCGTAAGGTAGTTGGTCACTCTTGCGCGGTAGACTCCCGCGTCCGTGGTCTGGGCCGAGGCTATGACAAATTCATCGATGGCCAAGGGTGCCTTCACGGAAACGTTGTCCTTGAACCATTCGTAATGGAGAACGGGATCGCCGGTGGCCTTGGTTCCGAAGACCACCCTTTCTCCCACGATGGCGTTTTTCAGGAGAGGGCCACTATTGGCGACCATTTTGATGGGTGCGGGAATGGGGTAGATCGCCAGGCGGCAGACCCTGCTGTAGACTTCCCCCACCGGGTTCTTGACGATAACGCGATAGTATCCGGCCGAGGACAATGACGTGGATTCGATGGTGTAGATCGTCCCTTGGTTGCCGACGTTGGTAAAAGGCCCGGCGGCCGTTGTTGAATACTGCCATTGGAAGGTGGGGTTCGGGAATCCCGAGCCGGCAATTGTGAAGACTGCGGAGTTTTTTTCCCTGACGGTCTTCACCGAATCCAGATCAGCGGTGATTTTCGGATCCGCATTGATGGTCAGGGCGAGGCTCTTGGTGTCGTTGCCTTGAGAGTTCGTCGCCGTGATGCCGATTGTATAAGTTCCCGAAACGGTTGGGGATCCGCTGATGAGCGTTCCGGAATGGGTGAGGCCGGCCGGCAGGGTTCCGGTCGTGAAGTCCGGCGCCGGATTTCCGCTCGCTTCTAGGGTGAAGTTGAATGGGGTGCCGACCTTGGTGGTCCTTACCAGATCGTTGGTGATGATGGGTTTCGCTAGAGAATTGGTAATGGAAATATCCAAGGTTTTGGTGTCGGTTCCATAATCATTCTTCGCAGTTATGGTGACAGGGAAGTTTCCCGGAGCGGCAGGCGTACCCGACAATGTGCTGGTCAAGGCGTCATAGTTGAGCCACGGGGGCCGAATTGGCGCGCTCAAGATTGGAGCCGGGAATCCGATGGCCGTCAGCGTATAATTGAAGCTCAGGCCCGCGGTGCCGGACTTGGCGATGGCGCTTGTGATGGAGGGCTTGCTGGTGACGGTTACGGTCATCTGGTCCGTGCTGCTCAAAGGCGGCGTTCCCTGATCCGTCACCTTCAAGGTGATTAGCCAGTTGCCGGTTCCCGAGAGCTGTGCCGTGGGGGTGGCCGAATTGGCGCCCGCAAAGGTGACACCTGGACCGCTCCACTCGTATATCAAGGTCGTCCCTTCCGGATCCGTGGACGTGCCGCCCTTGAGCGCCACCGAATTTGTTGGAAGTGTGACGATGGTATCGGCACCTGCCCGGGCCGTGGGAGCGAGATTGGCCGCCACCCTAAAGGTCACCTTTTCCGATTGCGTCCATCCCCCTTTGTCGTCGTAGGCTTTGGCGAAGAATTCGTAGGTGCCGGCAGGATAACTTTTCGAATAGGAATAGGGGGACAAATCATCATAGAATTGCAGGCTTTCCCCGCTGTAGAAATCGACATTCTTGATGGACCCATCGCTGTCCAAAGCATCGGCCGTGATGGGACCCGTGAACGGCGCGTAGTACGTATTTCCGTTTATGGGATAAGTGAGTTTGACCGTTGGGAGCTTGTTGGCCACCACGGTAACGGTGACGTTAACGGAATTGGAAACGGTCCTCGCTCCTGCGTTGTCGTAGGCCACGGCTGTAAGTACGTAATTTCCGGCCGCCACTCCGGTCCAATCATGGGTCCATGGCGCCACAATTTTGGCCGGGGGGATTAATGTCCCGTTCTGGAGGAACTCGACCTTGGTGATGGATCCGTCCGCGTCGACCGGGGTCGCCTGCAATGAGATGGTGGCCGGGCCGATGTAGGTCTGATTGTTGAGCGGCGTGTCGAGGGTGACGGTGGGAGCTTTATTCAACGCCTCGACGGTAACGGAGATGGCCATGGTATCCTCAAGCCCCAACCCATCCTTGGCAATGACCCGCAGGGTCTGGGTGCCTGCCGGAAAATCGGCAGGCACGTTCCATACATACTCGTACGAGGCATTCCCGGGACCCAGATCGATCCAAACTGCGCCACCGGCCTGGGCCCGGTAATAGTGCACCGAATGTGGCGTCGGTCCGGTCGGATCGGTTATGGACGATTTCAAGGTTACGCTCGTACCTGGAGTAACGACCAGTCCGTTCGAAGGGGAGGTGAAGGCGACGATGGGAGCTGCGTTCTTGATATAGTTCCATTGGGCAACCGTGCTCGTATCGGACTTTTTGTTACTGGACACGGCCCGCAAAACCGTGGTCGAAGAGAGCACGATGGCGCTGCCTGCTGCATATTCGATGGCCCCGGCTATGGTGAAAGGTTCATTGTTGTTCATATCGTAGTAGATGGTGAAACTGCTGCTCTCTGCGGAAAGCCTGACATGAAGGGTGTCCACGAAGGGACTGACTTCAACCGGGTTCCGGTTCGACGTGGGGGGGGATGGATTCTTGGCATCGATAACATCGATGAGAGCCTGAGCGGAGGAATAACCGCCCAGGGTGAATAGCGCAACGATATGAATTAAAAAATTTTTCAAAGCCTGATTTCCATTTGAGGATTCCCTTGCCCCCGGAATTCCACACAAATATTAGCCTCGCTAATACCCATGTGGGATACCGTTCATTTTCCAACCCAGAGAAGCGTGAAATTGCTGATTACAATATAACTGCTTGTGATGGCTTTTCACATCCGCTGGGATGCCGGACATGACCGTTAAATTATGCTTTTAGAGGGGACGGGGGTATTCTTAAATAAGGGGAAAAACGGGCGGGATAACCCTTTTTGGGATTACCACAGGATAGGGCGGGCATACTCCGTGGGACCGTTTTCATTTAGCAGTCGGATGCGGAGTAAGCCAATCGCTGAATTTCCGCTGTTTCTGAGGGGTAGCCTGTAATTGCCGGGTGCAAGCCGCCCCGGTTTGGCTTCCAACAACCGTGTTCCAGATGCCGACCAGACGGAAACCTCCACCTTGGCGATCCACGGCAAGGCGAGGCGCAATACATTACCTGCAAGTCCCTTTTCCAGATCGAAAGAGAAATGCTCGATTGAGGAAGGGGCTCGCACGAGTTCGGAAATCCCGGAAAGTTTATCCAAGGGTCCGGCATAGATGGAAAGGGTGTCCCGGGGCAGACCCGACATGGGCAATTCCTGGCCTGCTTCCAAGCGGAATTTCATCCGCCTTGCGCTGGATACCGCCCAAGCCTGGTAGCCAGCGGGCATTTTGCCTTCCAGGAACTTGATACGGAACGGACCCTCCGTTCGGCTCTGGGCCTGGGTTGAGTCGGCAAGCACTACTTTCCAATGTAGGACTACCCCCGGCGCAAAACGGACCACGTCCGAGATCAACCGTCGCTTTCCGCGCTGGGACCAGACGCTCAGGTTCCTCTGCCAAGCCGGAAGGTCGGGTTCGTCTTCGCTGCCTATGCCTTCCTGGGCCTGGGGATGGGCTCCGAGGCTAAGGGGCATGGGTCGGCCGTAATCCAGAACGATCCGCAAGGACAGGAGTCCATCGCTTTCCGCCGACGATTTCGCCGCGGGACGCTTGGCCGCATTGGTGAACAAGGTAATCACCGTATCGCGAGTGCCGAAAAAGTAGACGAAGTAGCCTTTCCAGGGGTCGAGAACATCGACTTGGACATAATCCTTAATGGCAGGAAGATATTGATAGGGGGCTTTAACCAAAACCTGGGGGTTTTTGGTCGTTTTGAGCGTGGTGGGCCAGTAGACCTTTTCCAGAGATGGGCTGGTCACCTGGTTCCAGCCGGGATGGAGGGTCATGCGATAGGATCCGTCTGTCTCCGATTCCGCGGCCCGGAATTGTGTGAGCGCCACGGAGGTCAAGGTGGAGGGGCTGGAAAGCCAGAAGGCCATTCCCGGCTTGATGGAATCCGAATCCTCGATATGCATGTAGTCCTGCAGGGGATCGCTCCAGACCATGGCCCTGAGGTTGGCCCCGTCATTGTCATTTCGGAATTGGCTCCAGGATACGGGTGACGCGGCGCTGACGGGAAAGCCAGCCATGTCCCAGGGCTCGCCTCGATTACCGAGGGAAAGCACGGAAGGCGTGTTGAGCCGGGCCCAGATCTGGGAAAGGTAGAGCTTCTCATCCGGATCCCTGGGAAGACGGCCGGTGTTGTAGAAATCACTGGAGCTGGCCTTGAACCAAAGGCCTTGAAAATCCGTCATGATCACCTTGAGGCCTACGGTCACCTCGCCGTTTGCGTCCGGTTTGCGTGTGAGGGTCTTGCCGGGCAGACCCGGACTCTCGATGACGCACGACGGATTCATCACGTTGTCCTTGATGGAGAGCCTGATGACGGTTGAATCTCCGGGCTTGGGGGTCTGCGTCAGCATGGTGATGACCGGTTCAAGGGTATCGACCCCGACGAAATAGACTCCCTCGGAAAGCAGATCCGTGGGATTGTCGGAGCTTATGAATTCGACGCGGCCGTTGACCGCGCGGTAAAGGGAAACCAACTGGCCGGCGGGTTTGGTGAAGGTCACCTTAACCGCATCCCCTGGTTGGATGAGTTTGAGGGTCATGGCCAAGGGCGCTTCCTTGAAGCCGACCAGGCCCAAGCCGTCCGTGGTATGGGTCGTGGCGGAGATGGCGGTCGTCGAGGTATTTGTGAAGGTGACCCCCCCCGAAAGACTCTGCGAAGCACCCGGAGTCAGCGTGTCCGAAGAGGGGCCCGTATAGATTTCATAGGTCACGTCCAGGGGCGCGCTCAGGCGCTGGGTCAGGCCCGAACCGAGCACGGTTAGGGCTTGGAGCCTGGTGGTGGAGGTTAGGACGAGTACCTTTCCTTTTGTATAGGTGGATGCGAGTTCCAAGGCCAAGGGGCTGTTACCGAGAATGTATTTGATGACGCCGCCGCTCGTCTTGGTATCCAAGGTGAACTCAACTTTGTTGGAGTATGGCGTGCTGGCGGTCTTACTGGCAATTGGCCGGGAAGGGATCAGGGTGAACTTCGCGCTCCGTTCTTCGCTTGGCTCCAGGTTTTCGATCGTAGGAAAAGCCTTGGCCCTGATCAGGGTCGTAGTGTCGACCAGGATGACGCTGTTGTATTTGGCGCTATTGTGGGTAGGTTCCGTACTATCGGTGGTATATCGGATTTCGGCCAAAGGCGCATCGGTATGGATGGACACGTAGATGCTGTCCTCGAACTCGCGGCCCGCAGGTTGGATGGTGGGCGCGGAAAGCCTTTCGATTTGGAATCGCCTGACGTAGGTGCCGGAGTCGACCAGGCTGACGATTCCGTCCTTGACGGCAATGGCTTTGAGGACCGTCGAATCCGCTGAGAGACCCACGGTAGAGCCGCTTTGAACCGAGTGGCTGTTCAGTACGGTCGGGGTCGTTCCGTCCAAGGTGTAAAAGATTAGGGCTCCCGGGGATTTGGACGTCAGCTTGATCGGTATGGTGTCCGTGGTGAATTGGCCGGACGGCTTGTCGAATAGGGGCGGTGTCAGTTTCAGGGTGAAGGATGCCGGAAGGACCGCGCTGTTAGGCTGCCCCGACTTGAAGGCCTGAGCCCTGATATAGGTGCTGGATGTCAGGACGATGGGCTTGGTCCCGTCTCCTGGTGATGCCGCGGAGAGCGGGGAGGTCGTGTCCAGGACATATCGGATGGTCGCTCCCGATGTCGCCGAGGTCAGGAACAGGGTAGTGGAATCATAGAAGGCTCCCGGCGATCGCGAGAGCACCGGCGTGGCCACCGCGGGGCTGTAGATGTATTTCTCCGTTAGGATGGCGCTGGAAGGATAGCCGCCTTTCATGGCTTGCGCCCGGACGGTGATGATATTGTTGGGGGTGGTGCCTACAATGGAAATGGAATCTCCCGGTACAATTTTCGCGCCTTCCAGGGTCTTCAAGGTGGTATCGATCGGGCGTTGGGTAGTATCCACGGTATACACCACATAGGATTCCGGCGTAACGCTTTTCAGCCTGATGTTCAGGGTGTTCGTCGAGAATTTCAGGCCGGCGGGCGTGGCCACCGGCGGTGCGGGCGGTTGCAGGAGCGTGAACGCAACCTGGATGGGGTCGCTGTCGTCGTATCCCGGTTCGATGGCATAGGCTCTCAAGGTGAGGGATTTATCAAACTCCAAGGCGCCGGGCCCATAGGTCAGGCTGGTTGCGTTGGGGGCGGAGCCGTCGAGGGTATACTTGATTGCCGGGGAAAGTCCTTGGATGCTCTTCGCAAACGTCAAGGTGCAGTTCACCGTCGGATGGAAATTTGTCTTGCCTCCGGATTTCGCCAAGAGGGCGGGGACCTTGGCACGGGTGAAAGTAGCGGGCACGATAACGCTCGAGGTTCCGCTCACGTAATGGATGGCTTTCACCGTTGTCGTATAAGTCAGGGTGACAAGGCTGCCTTCACTGTATTCGTAAATCTGGCTGCCCGGATTCGAGCCCTTATGGGACGGGTCGGAGCCGTCCAGGGTGTAGAAGACCTTGCCGGACCTGAACGCCGCGAACGCAAAGGTCGTGGAGGCACCGACCCATGCCGGATTTCCATTTGGAAGGAATTCGGGTGGCGGTGGTTTGGGGAGCTGGGCGGTCGAAGGAATGGCAAACCACATCGCCAGTAAAAGGCTGAGCGACCAATGGTTACGGGCCAGGCACTTGCGAAAGGACATAAGGTGGCGGATCCCCAAACTGATGATTGGTTTCTTCGGGACCCTTCTTCCCCTACGGAAAAAACCCCTCGTAAATCCCAATCCAAAAAATAGGCAGTCGATGGGCATTCCGGCGAATTTTTTTCAGGGATCCCGTGAGGACAATCTAGCCTCGACTTTGTGTTTATGCATTTCAGTTTGAAGCGTTTGATGTGTTTGGGGCGAAAACCCGGGCCGGACATTGCTATTTTTTCAGGAATGACCCCGGTTCTCCAGGAGTCACCCTGATTCCAGGTTTGGCCGGTACCCCCCCGAAATGGTAAGGAATGGAAATGAACCTTCAGAACGGTAACATCAGATGCTGGGTGTTCGGGAGTTCTCGCCCCCTGGACCCGGCAAATCCAGTTTTGCGCGAACGCTTGGATCGGTTCTTCACCCAATGGAATTCCCATGGAGAGTCGGTTTCCGGGCGCTGGCGGATCGTGGAAGACCGGTTCCTTGTGGTCCTTCGTGAACCGGAAGGGGCGGAAGTCTCCGGATGCAGCATCGATTCCATGGTTGGAGAGGTCAAAGCGCTGGAGAAAGAATTGGAAACGCGCCTCCTCGATTCGAGCCGAATCTTCTACCGTGATAACGGGGGCAAGGTGGAGTCGGTCAACCGTCTCGAGTTCAAGGCCTTGGCGGCCGAAGGTCGGATTTCCCCAGATACCGAGGTCTTCGACACGACCTTGACCAATCTGGAGGATCTCAAACCCGGGGTTTTTTCAAAGCCCTTGAAAGACTCGTGGCACATGCAACTCTTCGAACAGGCCGTCAAACAGCCGCGTTGAAATTGAGCGGGCCGCGCCCGCTTCCCAGGCCGGGATTGCTCCTGATCGCATCCTGCACATAGTCGCGCGCCTTGATCACGGCCTGGGTCATGTCATGCCCCAAGGCCAGGTTGGCCGCGATGGCCGAAGCCAGTACGCACCCCGTGCCGTGGGTGTGCGGGGTATCGATGCGGGGGGAGTGGAAGTTCCGGACGTTTCCCCGATGGTATAGGAAATCGGTGGGATCCCCGGGAAAGTGACCGCCCTTCAGCAGGATTGCATAGGGTTTGTCGCGGCCGAACGAGAGCAGGTGGGCGGCCGCATTGGCTTCCGTCGTTCCCTTGCCCATGAGCAGGTCGAACTCGAGGACGTTGGGCGTGATGATATGAGCCCGCGGCAGCAGCCTATCGATGAAATCGGCAAGCCCCCGCATGTCGAACAGGCTGGCCCCGGAAGTTGAGCTGAGCACCGTGTCCACCACCACTCTCACGCCGTCGAAGCGTTTCTGTGAAAGGATGCGGATAAGGGCCTGCAGCATGCGCTTATCGCCGATGGCGCCAATCTTCACGACGTCCGGGAACAGATCCTCCAGGAGAAAGGCGACCTGTTCCTCGAAGAAATCCGGTTCCAAGGTCTTGACCCTGCGGACCCCGGTGGTGTTCTGGACGGTGAGCAAGGTGGGTACCGCCATGCCGAACACACCATGCTGTTGAAAGGTCTTCAGATCCGCTTCCAGGCCGGCTCCGCCGCTGGGGTCGGAACCGGAAAGGGTGAGGACGATGGGAGTTGAGGCGGGGCCCGGCATGAACCTGAAAGTACTATATGGCGTAAGGTCCCCAAAGGGACAAGCCTCCGAGGTAGCTTATTCGGGGATAAAGCGGGTCGCCCAGGCCCGCACCTGTTTGCCGTTGAGAATATGGAACTTCCTCAGGCGGCGCAGGGTTTCGGCGCTGAAAGAGGCCATGGGGATCCAGACCAGGCGTTTCTTGAATCCTGCGGCCATGCGTTTCATGCGCAGGCCCGGCTTGCGCTGGCTGACATAGGCCACGGACTTCTCCTCGCTGTTCAGAAGCGCTCCGTAGAGGAGTTGCTCCGAAAGATTGCGGAATCCCGACTCTTCGGGTGGCAAGTCGAATACGTTGCTGACCGGCCGCGGAGGGAATAGCAGGCTCAGGCCTCCGTATTCCGATTCCGCGATGCCCGGTCCGATGAGCTTGGCGAGTGGATCGGTGGCGAAGAAGGTGAGGGTGGACTCCTCGTTGTGCTCGGCGTACCAGGTGGTGCGGGAAGGATAGCGCTCGTCGTTGTCCTCGTCGAATAGGATCACCACCGTGTCCACCCTTCCCTTGGCGGGGGGGATTTCCTTGACGTAGATGCCGCCTGTGGTCCAGTTGCGGAGAGTCTCGCGGATGTCGATGCCGTCCTTGAGTGAGGACGTGAGCTTTTCGGTGCGGGAAAACCCCTGCAAATCAAGGTCTTTGGACCGGCGGCGCACGGCGCGGTTGAAGCCTTCGATGCGTTCGTCTTCGGGAGTGTGAGAACACATGCCGCGCGGATCCCAGTTGTATCGGTAACGTCGTTGTTTCTCCCGATCCGGCTCCTTCTTGAGGCGGATGGTTTTCCAGACTTTAGGCTCGTCCTCGAGGAGGTTGAAGGCTTCGCAGGGTTCCCCTTCGCCCGGTTCCCGGATGTTGTCGCGCCCTATTTCCAGCTGTGCTTCCTCGGACTCAATGGGATCGAAAAAGGGATAGTAGCGCGCGGCCTCCAGCACCTTGGCCGCATAGGCATTTCCAAAAACGCCCTTGGCGGCGGTCACCACGTCCAAGAGATCCGGCGTGAGGCGGCCCTGCTGCACGGAAAGGTTCCGCAGGAACACCAGCGCGGCCTGTACCTTTTTGATGGAAACCGCGCCAGCCTCTCCTGGTCCGGTCATGAACTGGTTGCGGGTCTCAACGAAGATCCTCTTCACCAACTCCAAGTAGTCCATGGGTTCGGCGATGGGGTTCTGCCGTTCCTTTTCCATCTCTCCGGCGTAGAAGGGGATTTCTCCCAGGGCGAAATACAACAGGCCGGCCTTGACGGGGTAGGATCGGATCTCGAGGTGTTCCCCGGGCGTCGGTTCCGCACCGCGGTTCTCCGTTTCCGCCAGCAATCCGGAAATGGAACCGTCCTGGAAAAGCTCCTGCAGGCGCACCAGCAAAGGGAAGTCGCACAAAAGTAGGATCCGCCCGAATCGTTTTTCCATCCGCCTCAAGGCGACCATGGCCACGAAACCGCGATGATCCAGGCGCTCATCCATTCCCTGTTCAGCCAGAATCCGCTTGGCCACCTCCAGGTAGCGGCCCAGGCCGATACCCTTCGCCAGGTAGGCATCGGGCAGGGATTGGATCAGCGGCGCTTCCAGCAGGGCGTTATCTTCGATGAACTCCACAGGCAACCGGCGTTGCCGCGCCTGGCGCAGGGCTTCAACGTAGGCGTCGCAAGGATCGAAGGGGAAATAGGCCTTCACCGTCCCATTCAGGCGGATCACCAAAGAACGGATGGAGGGCAACGCTTCCACACCTTCCAGCGCGTCCTCGCGGAGGCCGGCGGGAAGGGCGAAGGCGAAGGCATCGTATCGCTCTGCGGGAACCCCGGGCGCGCCCCAAAGTAGCTTGCGCAATTCCATGGCGAAGGGAGCCCTCCCGTGGCGAACGGGAAAGGCGGAGATTCTATCGGTGAGTCGGATGGCCATCGGGAATCAAGCTTGGGGGGACGCCGTAACTCCACCCGGCCCGGAACTCAGTCTTTGTCCGGGTTCAAGGGATTGTCCTCATCGAAAAAGAAGTCGCCCAATTGCATGTTGGGGAGGCGGCCTTCGCGTTTCCGCTTTTCCGCGAGTAGTTCCATGTCGAGAGCTTCATCGCCCAGGATCTGGGAAATGGCCTTGGTAAAAAGGGCTTCCCATTTGTCTGGGCGCAACTCATTCAGCTTTTGCGCGAAGCGGATGGCGTTCAGTCCGTCGCGGATGGAGTAGGGTAGGTCGAGATCGTGAGCCTCTTGCAGGAACCCGACGCAGATGCGCAGCAGGTCTTCCGGCGCCGACGGCAGATTGTAACGCAGGATGCGCAGTTCTTCTTCCGCCTTGGGGAAAGGGAGTTCGATGGCGGGCTGGATGCGCGACATGATGTAGTCGGGGATTTCGAACGTGGAGTCGTCCTCGTTCATGGTCACCACGCAACGGAAATCCTTGTGGGCCTTGATGTTGATTCCCGCCACCAGCGAATCCACGGACCTGCGATCGTCGAGGAGGGGCGCCAGCGATGCCCAGGATTTTTCCGACATGCGGTTGCCTTCGTCCAGTATCACGGCGCC
>JALYSE010000014.1:21588-35724 GCA_030854955.1 Fibrobacterota bacterium
TGATGATGAGATCTTCGGGTCGGGTATCCGCAGTGCATTGCAGCACGTAGACTTCCTGACCGCGGCGGCGCGCGGCGGCCATGCCCAGGGTGGTCTTACCGAGGCCGGGATGGCCCACAAGACGCGGGCACAGGGGCTGATCCCCGGGATTGAGCGAAAGCCAGCAGGCGAGGAGTTGGGTCAGGGGTTCTTCCTGCCCGATCCATTCGACCTTGAGGTCCACGGGTTTGGCCAGGTGGATTTCCACGTTTTCGATTTGGGTTTTTCTCACGGAAATAATCTAGAAATTCAACGGGATTTCCAGCGTGCCAGGAGGCCAGTGGTTGAATGGAAGGCCAAGTTCGGTTTGCAAATGCCGGAATCCCCTGTGAAGTTAGGGGTAATCAGATTGGATTTTTTGCGTCCAACCATCGAATAGCCGAGCGGAGAAGGGCGCTGGAGCCCTCCAGTTTCATTTTGCGTTTGATATTGGCGAAATGGGCTTCCACGGTTTTAACGCTGAGATGCAATTTTTCGGCGATTTGTCGAGTTCCCAATCCGGATCCAACTTCGCTGAAAACCTCCAGTTCCCGATCACTCAATTCGGCAACAGGGCTGGCGGAATCGGTTGATGAGTTTTTGACCATGCGTTGGACAAGGCTGGATCTGATAGCATCACTAAGGTATACCCTGCCTTCTGAAACCGCAACCATGGCTTTGATCAACTTTTCCAGGGGTTCTTGCTTCATGATATAACCCTTGGCGCCCGCTCGAATGGCCCTTTCCGCATAATCAGTTTCGTCCATGGCGGAAAGGACCAAAATGGGCAAACCGGGATCGGAAATTTGGAGATGTTTAATGAAATCCAAACCGCTGGTTCCCTGCAGAGAGAGGTCCAATACCATGACGTCGGGTTTTTCCCTGGTTATGGCCTCGGCTGCTTGAACGGTGTTTTCCACGGAGCCACAAATGTGGAATTCGGGTCTTGTGGCGATTGCCATCCGAAGTCCTTCCCGGACCACGGGATGATCGTCCACCAACAATATGCGGACTTGGCCGCTTTCAATTCCAATGGTATTCATTGCCATGCCTGCATACGGGGAGTATAGCATTTGTATCGCCATCGCGGTCAACCTCCCTACCCTATGCGTTTATTTCAGCCCCCAACCTAGGCAATTTTTATCGACTTGCCTTGACATGAAAATTTCTCTTAGGATGATATACCGTTGATTCCTTAACGTACCAAGTTTTTTGGAGTACGCGATCCAGGAAAACATTCGACTAGGTTTTGATAGACTTTATGAGGTAGAGGGGGTGCGCAAGGGGGGACGCCGGATTGATGTTGGAAAGTCTCCCGATCAGGGATTCAGGGGGAGTTGTTTTTTCAACGAATCCAATTCGGGTTTAACCTTTTCCACATAGCAATCCGGGCAAAGCGAGTGGGTGAAATCCGCGCCAGTATGAGCGCTGAAAAATGTTTCGACGTTCTCCCAGTAGGTTTTTTCTTTGCGGATCTTCTTGCAGTACATACAGATGGGCAACAATTCCTGCAATGTGCCGATTTGGCGGTGGAAATCCAGGATCCGGTTCGCAACCCTCAATCGGACGGTCAGCGCCTGTAAGTCCAAGGGTTTGGTAAGGAAATCATCGACACCGGCATCCATGGCTTCGGTCAACCTTTGATCTCCATGGTAAGTGGTTATGAGAATGAAGTATGCGTATTCATGGGATGGGCGGTTTCTCAATTTACGACATAGGTCGAGGCCGGATAGACCAGGGAGATTCCAATCGCTGATGACGATTTGGACACCCTTGGTTTTGACGTAATGCCAGGCTTTTTCCCCGTCATCCACGGCTTCGACTTCATGCCCCAGCTTTTCCAGGAAATTCCTACAAAGGGAAAGGGAAACAGGATCATCTTCGACAAGTAGGATCTTCATGTGGGTCAGGATTCCAATCGGATGGTAACGAAAATACGATATATTCTTTCATTACCCCAACCAGGACGCCACCGAATTGAAATCGGTGTTTACAGACTTCTGCCGCATCAACGCACTGACTCGGGCTAATTCCTTTTCCAATCCATCGAATATCCCCTGTAATGCTTGGGGGTGACCCGAAGCAGATTGAGTTTCCATCTCCTCAAGTAAGGCTGTCATCACCGAGGCTCCGACGGTGGCGCAAGATCCTTTTAATTTGTGGAGGGGTTTCGCCAGGGATCCGGGGTTGCCGCTTCCCAGTTGGTTGCGGATTAGGTTCACTTCCGACTGCGCAGTGTCCAGGAAAAGGGCCATTAGTTTCCGGATTGATTCCCTGCCGCTTTCGGTTCCGTCTTCCAATTGGGATAGCCGTTTCCAGTCTATGGATTCATTTTTCCCCTGATTACCGTCATTTGCGGGTACAATCCGAGGTGAAGCGGTGTCGTCCGATTCCCTCGTGATCCACGTTGAAAGTATGCGCAACAAAGTTTCGTGGGTGAAGGGTTTGGAAACGTAGTCGTCCATTCCCGCCGACAGGCATATTTCGCGTACCCCCGTAATAGCATGCGCAGTCAAAGCGATTATGGGTGTCTTCCGTCCGGACCCTTCTTGTGTCCGAATGCGGACTGTGGTTTCAAACCCATCCATTCCCGGCATCTGGCAATCCATAAAGATTAGGTCATATCGTTTGCGGCGGAGGGCCGTTATAGCCTCATCGCCGCTCAAAACGGTTTCCGGATCGCACCCCAATTTTTTCAGGATGGCCGAGGCCACGGTAAGGTTGACCGGATGATCATCCACGATAAGCACCTTGGGGGCTATAGACCATGAAGGTGAGGGTATTTTCCTTTCTGGAGGGTTCGACCGGGTTTCCGTCGCTTCCGTTAATTTCGCTAAGGGCTCATCAACGCAAACGGTGAACCGGAAACGGCTTCCTTGGTTCCGGTCGCTTTCAACCCAAAGGCGGCCTTCCATTTTCGCAACCAGATTCTTGCAAATCGCCAAACCCAACCCGGTGCCACCCATTTTTCGGGAGGTGGAAGCTTCTCCTTGGCGGAAAGGTTCGAATAATTGTCCGATGGTTTCTTTGGAAAGGCCAACACCCTCGTCCGCCACTTCAAAGAACAATTGGTTTCGACCATGGATGGGTTGGAGTGAACGCACGGTAATCCGAACCTCTCCCTGGTCGGAAAACTTCACGGCATTTCCCACCAGGTTAAGTAATATCTGCTGCAACCGGAGTGGATCGCCGATAAGCCGATTTGGCGTGGACGGTTCAACCTCGGTCCGTATTTTCAGTCCTTTCTTCTGTGCTGATTCCATAATTGAGGAGAGTGTGCCTTGTATCACGGTATCCAGAGCGAATTCGATTTTTTCCAATTCCAGGTTTCCGCTTTCAATTTTGGAAAAATCCAGGACCTGGTTGATCAGGGAAAGCAAGTGCTCTCCACTTTCTCGGGCGGTTTCCGCGTAGGCTTGCTGTTCCTCGGAAAGCGATGAATCCGACAATAATGCCATCATGCCCAAGACTCCGTTCAAGGGGGTCCTAATCTCATGACTCATGTGGGCCAGAAAATCCGACTTGGCTCGATTGGCGTTTTCCGCGGAACGCTTTGCCGCGTCAAGTTCAGCTTCCGCTTGCTTGCGTACCGTGATATCGATGCAATTTTCAAAATATCCTATGGTTCTTCTGTTGAGATCGAGCAATGCGGTTGACCATCCCGAAATCCAAGTTTCCTTCCCATCCGGCCTGAGTAGCCGATATTCTCGAATCACGGCTGGACCGCCGCCCAGAAAGGCGCCCCAAGCAGCTTCCATGACGGGGCGATCAAGGGGGTGGACTGCATTCAACCATCCGACCCCATCAGATTCACCCATCGTCAAACCGGCCATCGCCAGCCATTTCGGATTCGCATAGGTAAACCTACCTTGGGCATTCAATCGCAATTTGCCGATTGGAGAAGCTTCCGTCAAGGAACGAAAAAGCTCTTCGCTCTCGTGAAGGGCGGTTTGGATTTTCTTCAAATAGGTGATATCCATGACCATGAACAATATGAGTTCACCCTCGTCCAATTTTGTGGCGAACATCAGGCTTAAGAACCTGCCCCCATCCCTAAGTACCCATTCCCGTTCGAATGGCTCCATCCTTCCTTCCCTCAAAACTTGTTGTTTCATGTCCATTACACTGGCAAGTTGTTCCGGCGTCACTATGTCTTTTAGATTCAGCTCACTGGCTTCCAATTCCTTTCGCGTGTAACCCATCATCGCCAGGAAGGCGTCATTCGCTTCCGTAACGGCTCCACCTTTGTTGGTGATATAAACTCCCACCAGTTTATTCTTCCAAAGGTTCCGATATCGTAATTCCCATTTCCGTAATCCCCTTTCCGCCTCTGAACGGGTGTTGAGAAGTATTGCCGGCATCAATGAGCAAAAAGCCGTTAAATACGGAAAAATCTGCATGGAGGCAAGGATATCGAAAGTTGACTCATTCGGTGCGACGAAGGGCCCTTGGCCGCGGCTGGTGAACCAGGCCGCAGTGACGTAGACCAGAAGGTTGGCTGTTGCGGCTCCCTTTATGCCGAAACGTATTGCCGCCCAAATGAGGAAAGGGAATACGGTATAGGGAAGGGGATGTCCCTGCATGACCCAAAGATTTTGAGGACGCGCGAATATAACGAAGGAAATGAAAAGGGTTGTAGCCATGCACGCGGAGAATTCCAGCTTGGCACGCACTCCTGCGAATGTCGTGGAGGAAACATTACGCCATGATAAAATGGCGGGTGTGACCACCGCTAGGCCCGCAGCGTCCACCATCCACCAGTTCCAGAAGGTACCCCAAAATCCGGTGCCGAATGACAACGCGACCGTAGCGGCTCCAACCAATGCTCCAATGGTGGCGCTACCCAAGGTGATGAGCCCAAAAAAATGCAAGGTGGATCGTAGCTCACTAAGGAAGCCGCCGTCTTTTGAAATCCAGCGGACCATTCGTTCCGCCGCGATTACCTCAAGCATATTCGCCGAGGCCATACCCAGGTTTGGGATCAGGTTTTTTCCATGAAGAATATTGGCGACAATGCAGGCGAATAGGCCTATGAGCAGGGTTGGAATGCGTTGATGCTTGGTCCGGGTTGTCAGTAGGAAAGCCAATAAGATCCCATTGGCCGGCCAAAAAATGGCAAATTGTTGTCCGTCAAAGATAAAGTAGGCACCAACCATGGCTGCTATGAAATACAGGCCGCCGGCCACGGATACAAAGGCGAAATCCGCCCCAAGCCGGGATGAAGCATCTTGGGCTGCATCGGGGGTTGAATGCGCTGATTTCTGGTCAGTCATGGTGCTCTCCGGAAGTTCCCCAAATTATCGCACCCCACGTCCCAATTCGGCATCAGGAAAACGACGGCCGGGAGGGGAATTCCCTCTGGTATTCCTGGGTCGAAATCCGGTTTGGGCCGCACCTAATCGCTTGGTACGAAACCTAATTTTGCCATTAGCCCTCTCAGGGAGGTATACTGAATGGATGCGGGAAGATCCGCGGGAAGGATCAATGGAAAAGCCAAAGCTCTTATGCATAGATGATGATGAAACCGTATTGCTTTATACTCAGGCGCTCTTAAGCGCGCGCTACGAAATCTTCATTACCACGAGCGGGGATACCGGTCTCGAACTCCTGGCCTCGGTCCGTCCGGATTGGGTCTTAGTGGATTACCAGATGCCGGAAATGGATGGCGCCAGATTCATGCTTTCCGCATTGCAATTAGGCCTTAAGTCTTCATTCATCCTATTGACGGGACTAAGCGTGGGCCGCTTGGATTGGGAAGGATTGAGCCCATTGGGGCTGAAAGGTCATTTGAAAAAACCCCTGGATCCCGTCAAATTGATCGAAATAATCGAAGGCCGATAATTTATCCCAACAATCCGAGGGCCTAATATGGAATCCGCTCCGATTCCCTCAAATGAAACCGCAAGGCTACGCGCGCTTCACGAGTTCGCCATCCTAGATACCGAACCGGAGATCCTATACGACGACATCGCCAAGCTGGCCTCGCAAATCTGCGATACGCCAATCTGCCTTGTCAGCCTGATTGACAAAGACCGGCAATGGTTTAAATCGAAGCAGGGGTTGTCGGCTTCCCAGACTCCCAGGGAATACGCCTTCTGCGCCCATGCCATCCTGGGCGTTGAACTTTTCGAAATAGAGGATTCCACCAAGGACATCCGGTTCCGAGACAATCCCCTGGTGACGGGCGCTCCCAATGTCGTGTTCTATGCCGGGGTGCCCCTTGAGCTTGGTGACGGCATCAATGTAGGAACCTTATGCGTGATCGACACTAAGCCAAGGCGCCTGACTGACAAACAACGGAACGCCTTGAGATGCTTGGCCAATCAAGTGGTTTCCAACCTGAGGCTTCGGAAGGCGAACGAGGATCTGCAGGGGGCCCTGAAGGTGAAATCCACCTTCCTCGCCACCATGAGTCATGAAATTAGGACGCCCCTGACCGGCATCATCGGCATCAGTAATCTGCTGATCGACTCGGCGGTAGATTCCAAATCCCGGGAACAGCTCAATATCATCAGCAGCTGCAGCCATGACCTGCTTGCCATCCTCAACGACATACTCGACTATTCGAAGATTGAATCCGGGAACATCCGATTCGAGAATCATCCTTTCAGCCTACGGAGCCTTATCGGGAATGTACATAGCATATTGACTCCCCTTGCCGATTTGAAAGGCCTGGGTTTACGATTCGATTTTGGAAATGCCCCTGATTGGATCGCTGGGGACTCCCTTCGGCTTTCCCAGATCCTTTTTAATTTGATCGGGAATGCCATTAAATTCACGGCCGTAGGCGAAGTCGCACTTTCCATGAAATCTCATCCGACGCCGGGTGGTAAAATCGCCCTGGTTTTCTCGGTTCGGGATGAAGGCATCGGGATCCCAAAGGAGGCATTGGCCACGATTTTTGAACCGTTTTCCCAAGTCGACAGTTCAACCACGCGGAAATACGGCGGCACGGGACTGGGTCTGGCCATAGTGAGGCATCTGGTGGATGCGATGGATGGCCAATTGACCGTGGATAGCGAGGATGGTAAAGGTTCGACTTTCACCTTCACCCTTGAATTCCAATTGGCGGTTGCTCCTGCGACCATAGCGCCGCCAGGTCTTGCATCGGCCGACTCGGGTTCGGCCCGATTGGCGGAAACCAGGCCGATGACCATTTTGCTGGCGGAAGACAATGAAGTCAACCAATTCATCACTTTGGAGCTTTTGAAAAGGTTGGGGTACAATGCGGATATCGCCTGGGATGGATTGGAAGCTCTTAAAATGCTGGAAACCAAAGACTACGATATGGTGCTGATGGATTGCCAGATGCCGGTTATGGACGGGTTGGAGGTTATGGCACACATCAAAAAGAACATTCCCCCAGAGGGGCGCCCTATTGTTTATGCCTTGACCGCAGCAGGATTGGATGACGTTAGGGGCAAATGCCTTTCCGCCGGAATGCGCGCGGTCCTTCAAAAACCCATTTCGCAGGAATCCCTACGGCAGGCCTTGCTCGATTGTCCACTTCGGAAACCCAAGGGGGGCGTAAGGGACGGCGATATTTTGTAAATTTCTGGGCAAACAGGAGTTTTAAATGGAACAAGTTGTCATCATCGGTTCCGGTCCCGCCGGCCATACCGCCGCCATCTACGCCGCCCGGGCGAACCTCAATCCCTTGATGTTCGAGGGTTTCATGGCCGGAGGTGTGGCCGCCGGGGGGCAGCTGACCACTACCACGGAAGTCGAGAACTATCCCGGTTTCGTCAGCATCGACGGCACCGAACTGATGAACAAGATGCGCGAACAATCCGTCCATTGCGGCACACGCATTCGCACAGAAACCATCCTGAGGGTGGATTTCAGCAAGCAGCCCTTCAAGGTCTGGACCGAAGACGAAATGGTCGAAGCCAAGACGGTCATCATCGCCACTGGAGCGACCGCCAAGCGCATGCATGTTCCGGGCGAGGAAAAGCTCTGGCAGCGCGGCATATCCGCCTGCGCCGTTTGCGACGGTGCCTTGCCGGTCTTCCGCAATCAGCCCCTGGTAGTGGTAGGAGGCGGGGATACCGCCGTCGAGGAAGCCACCTATCTGACCAAGTTCGGTTCCAAGGTGTACCTGGTTCACCGCCGGGACACCCTGCGGGCCAGCAAGGCCATGCAGCAGCGCGCATTCAAGAATCCCAAGCTGGAAATGGTCTGGGACACGGTTCTTCTGGACGCTGAAGGCAAGGACGGCCTGGAACAGGTCAAGCTCCAGAACATCAAGACCGGCAAGGAATACCACCTCCCTGCCAAAGGCCTCTTCTACGCAATCGGGCATACGCCCAACACCTCGTTTCTGGATGGCCAATTGAAACTCGATGAAACCGGCTATATCCTCACGGAACCCGGAAGCACCCACACCAGCGTGCGGGGCGTTTTCGCGGCCGGTGATGTGCAGGACAAGCGGTACCGCCAGGCGGTGACTTCGGCGGGGTCCGGCTGCATGTCCGCTCTGGACGCGGAGCATTTTTTGCAAAGCGACGACGTCGCCCACTCTTAGTGGGGCGCGCCCACGCATAGCATGGGTGCGCCGCCTTCAAGGGAGGTGGCGCAGGCGTTATGTCGTCAGGGCCAGGATTTCCGTCATACGGCGGGCGAAGGAGTGATCGCGTAGGACCAAGGCGCGATTGGCGGCCAGAAGCCCGTCGTCCACCCCTTCGGTCAGCGCGGTCCGGGCCGCGCGCACGGCTTCGGCCGCTCCCCGGAATTCACTGATAGTCATACCAGCGAGGGTTTCCCGGATCATCGGGGCCTCCTCCGTCATAAGCAGGCATCCCGCCGCCAGGATGTCGAATACCCGCGGGCTGACATGGCTATTGCCGCGATCGGGTCCCGGATCCTCCGAAGGCAGATGCAGGCCGATGCGTGAGTTTTCCAGCAGCTTGAAGGCCTCCTCGGGGCCGAACCATCCCTGGCCCGTCATGAAGGGCTCCAGGGGACCTCGGTATTTCTCCCAACCCAGACCCGCGATCTTCAGGGGCAGGCCTTCCTTGGCCAGGGCCTCCAGCACCTCCATGCGATAAGCGCTGGGGAACCCGATGAATGCGATGGCATCGCTTCGATCGCGCCAGGCCTTCACCAACAGGCGAGGCCGCAGGATGGCGGCGGTCGGCAAATACCCAAAGCGCACGCCGGCCTCCTGGCAGGCTTTCTCCACCGGTCCCCGCTGGATGGCCAGGAAATGCGCATAGGCGGGCAGGACCTCTTTCCAATACTTCGCTTCGCGGAAATCCTCGATGAACCAGTGGATGGGCGCCATGCCGCTGCGGCGCAACAGATCCACGGTGAAACGCGTGACCGGGCTCAGGGCGATCACCAGCACGTGGGTGGCCTGGAAATCCAGGCACTGGACGACCAGCGCTTGGTTGGTGAGGTCGACCACCATGTCGTCGGTGGGCGACTTGAGAAGGCGATCGAAGGCATCCAGATAGGTTTTGGTGTCGAAGAGCTTGCGGTTCTGGGCCGGCAGCAATCCGCATAGGGATTCCCATGCCTTTTCCCCCACCTGGCGGGCGGCACCTTCGGGTGGGATCACCATCATCCATCGATTGGATTGTCCGGTTTCCGGTTCCGTCATATTGTCCCAATTATAGCGTTAACCCGATCCTTTTTCATCCGCATCCGCGTGGCCGAACCGGGCATCATTCCGCCCAATCCATGGATCGCTTGACCGCCTTGCGCCACCGAGTCACCAGGGATTTCCGGGTGGCGGCCCCCATCGCGGGCTTGAAGATGTTCAATCGCAGATCCAGCCTGGCCAGGTCTTGCTGGGTTTTCACCAGGCCGCAGCCCAGGGCCGCCAGCATGGCCACCCCCAGTGCGGTGACTTCGGGACTGTGGTTGACGCGCACCTCGGCGCCGGTGATATCGGCCTGGAATTGCATGAGCAGCCGGTTGCGGCTGGCGCCTCCGTCCACGTTGAGCGATTTGATCTTTCCGCCGAAAGCGTGGCACAGGTCCAGACTTTGGTAGGCGATGGACTCTAAAGCCGCCCGGCACAGATGGGCGCGCGTGGTTCCCCGGGTCAGGCCTATGATCAGGCCCCGTGCATCCGGGTCCCAATGGGGCGTGCCCAGGCCGGCGAAGGCGGGTACGAAATACACGCCGTCGTTGGAGACCAGGGAAGCCGCCAGGTCTTCCGATTGGGAAGCTTTGTCAATGATCTGCAAGCCGTCCCGCAGGAACTGCACGACTGCCCCGCCGATCAACACCGCCCCCTCATGGGCGTAGGTCGTTTTTCCCTTCAGGGTCCAGGCCACGGTTCCCAACAGCCCTTTGGGCGGTGCCAGGTAACGGGTCCCTATGTTGCGCAGTAGAAAGCAACCGGTGCCGTAGGTATTCTTCAGGGAACCGGGGGCGAAGCAGCGATGGCCGAACAGGGATGCTTGCTGGTCGCCGGCCACGCCATGGATCTTCACGCCTTCCACGCCTGGCAGGGTGGCCTCGCCGAAGTTCGCGTCCGAATCCAAGATTTCCGGCAGGGTCTCCGCCGGGACCCCGAACAGCTTGAGCAGGCCCTTGTCCCATTTTCTCGTCCGGATGTCCATCAGGAGGGTACGGGAGGCGTTGCCGACCTCCGTAACATGCCGGTTTCCCCCTGTAAGCTTGAACATCAGCCAGCTGTCCACAGTACCGAAGGCGAGGCGCTTCCCGGCTGCGGCTTTGCGCACCTCCGGGTTGTTTTTAAGGAGCCAATGCATCTTGCTGCCGGAAAAATAGGGGTCCAGCAACAGACCCGTCTTGCGGCGCACGGCGGCTTCGGCCCCCTTTCGCTTCAAGGCCTGGCAGAAGGCGGAGGTGCGCCTATCCTGCCAGACGATGGCGCGGGCCAAGGGTTTCCCGGTGCGGTTGTCCCAGGCCACTACGGTTTCCCGTTGGTTGGTGATACCCAGGGCGGCGATGTTCTTCGCTTTGACGCCGTTCCGCTCCAGCAGGGTGAGGAGGGTTTCCCATTGCGAGGCCCAGATCGCTTCCGCATCGTGTTCCACCCAGCCGGGGTTGGGAAAATGCTGGGTGAATTCCTGCTGGACTTGGTCGATTTTTTCCAGGCGATCGTTGTAAAGGATGGAACGGGAACTGGTGGTGCCTTGGTCGAGGGCTACGATCACTTTTTCCATTCGACTCCTTTGGGATTCCGCAGGACTAACGCTTTCTGCGGCGAGCCGCAGCCATGACCGCGACCAGCACGGCCCCGAATACGGCCACACCGATCATTCCCTTACCCGCCGCCCATGGGCTTTTCAGTACTGCGGCGAAGACGATGGCGAACAGCAGCAGGGTGGCGATCTCGTTCCAGATCCGCAATTGTCCCGAAGTGAATCGACAGCGGCCCATTTCCAGATCCTTGCGGATTTTGCCGCAATACAGATGGTATCCGAAGAGCAAGGCCAGCAATCCCAGCTTGAGCTGGAACCATCCGGCCTCCCAGGCCCGGATCCGGAACATCATCCAGGCGCCGAATACGGCCGTGGCGATCATGGCCGGCCAGGTTATCCCGTACCAGAGCCGGCGCTCCATGAGGATGAATTGGGTTTCCAGCACCTTCTGTTCCGCGTACGGCCGGGCTGCGGCTTCGACATGGTAGATGAACAGGCGCACGATGTACAGCAATCCCGCGAACCAACTGACTACGGCCACCAGGTGCAAGGCTTTGAGATAGGGGTAGGCGTCCATCGTAGTGTCCTAAAGGTACTTTTTTTAACTTTAACCCGCAGCCGACGCACCCATCGGGCGTGGTGTTATTGGTCCGGGGAGCGTGCCCGCAGGACCGGAAGGAATATAATGTCCGACAACGAAGCCTGGAAAACCATCACCCGGGGAGTTCTGGAAATCATCGAGGAGGACGACCTCCGCAAGAAGCTTTCCAAAGGCACTCCCCTCAACATCAAACTGGGGATCGACCCCACCTCTCCAGACGTCCATCTGGGGTTCACGGTGGTGATGCGCAAGCTCCGCCAGTTCCAGGACCTGGGTCATCGCGTCATCCTGATCGTCGGGGACTACACGGCGACCGTGGGTGATCCTTCCGGCAAGAACAAGACTCGGCCCATCCTCACCCACGAGGAGGTGCTTAAAAACGCGGAGACCTATAAGCAGCAGTTCTTCAAGATCGTGGATCCGGCCAAGACCTCGGTCGTCTACAACGGGGAGTGGTTCGCAAAGCTCACCTTTACGGAGGTGACGAAGCTGATGTCGCAAATCACCGTGGCCCAGATGCTTGAGCGTGACGACTTTCAGAAGCGTTACCGCGGGGGCCAGCCCATCAGCTTGCACGAATTCCTCTATCCCATGATGCAAGCCTACGATTCCGTCATGATCGAGGCGGACGTCGAGATTGGCGGAATGGATCAGAAGTTCAATGTGCTGCGCGGTCGGGAATTGCAGCGGAGCATGGGGATGGAGCCCCAGGTGGGGCTTTTCCTGCCGATCCTGCTGGGCACCGACGGCAAGGAGAAGATGAGCAAGAGCCTTGGAAATTACATCGGCGTAAACGAGCCGCCCCAGGTGATGTTCCACAAGCTGTACGCCCTGCCCGATTCGCTGGTGGAAAGTTATTTCCAACTCCTTACGAGCGTGTCCCTCGAATCCATCCAGGCGAAAATGGCCGATGTGGCCGCCGGCAGGCTCAACCCCAACGCCCTCAAGGAGGAACTGGCTCGGGATATCGTGACGCAGTATCATGGGGCCGCAGCCGCGGCTATGGCCGCGATCCAGGAAAAGAAGATCCATTCGGGCGAGGCCGTTCCCGAGGACATTCTCGTGCTGCGCGTTGCGGCCGGGGAACATTGGATCCCGGAATTGATCGTGAAGGCCGGACTGGCGAAAAGCAATGGGGAGGCCCGCCGCCTGATCGAAAATGGGGGAGTCGCGTTTGACGAGGCCAAGGTGTCCGATCCCAAGGCCAAGGCTGCGGTATCCGGCTCGCATCTCCTCAAGTGCGGCAAGCGTAGCTTCGTGCGTATCCAGGCTGAATAGGAGAATGGCTCGTCGCTACAGAGTTTGCTTCGCAAACTCCGCGCTCCTCTCTTTCATAGGATAGCCAGGCTCGTCGCTACAGAGTTTGCTTTGTAACCATACGGTGAACCCCGTATGATGAACAAGTGGCGTGGGTCGCCGGTTGGATTCGAAGGTTAGGGCAGTGGTTTCAATGGGTGGGCAGCCAGCCATCCCACCGGGGTCAGGTCGAGGATTTGCCTTTGGGGGTGGTCGTCCATCCGGGTAATGATGTCGAGCAAATATTCCTCGGGATTTATCCCAAGGCAGACGCACGAATGGAGAACGGAATAAAATACCGCACTCAGCTGCGCCGATTCCCCCGATCCGAAAAACAAATAGTTTTTGCGATTATGCGGAGCTCCGCATAAAATAAAGAACTACATGATGCCGCACAACGTATTCCGCATCCTTAATCCCTGACCTACACCAACACATTAGCGTCGACACCAACTACCGCTACCTGGGTTTCGATTCTGCGGGTGGTAGGGTTTCTCGAATACTTACGTTCCAGGTACAAGTTCAGAAGTGATTCGGGGCCTTACCCTGTAAGTCGCTGAACGACGGCTCTCGACTCGTCTTGGTCAAGGATCCGCAGGCCAAGTCGCTCCATCCGGTTCAGGAAATCAACCTGCCCCGCTGCACCTACACGGCCAACCCAATTTGTCCAGTCACACGCTTCCAACAGCGGTCAGGAAATCTGTGTTCTATTCATTACACAGGCGATCGTTATCCAGGCGAGGATGAAGAGGTCTACGGGCCAGAATTCCGGTGCTTGAAGTCAACTTTCAAAAAAAACTTGGCAGCATGCAGAAATATCTACTGGCTAGGGGCGGTGGCCGTAAACGAAATCGGTGACGAGTTGTGGATGCGCATTGTGAAAAAGGCTGAGCGGGAGCGGGTATGGCAGGCATCCAAACCTCGTCGATCAAGAAGCTGCCCGAGGAAAGGGAGGCAACAGAGCAAAAAGTGGCTACGACTTATGAAAAAACAATACGAACGGGGGGTATTCGAATCCCGGATCGGGAAATCATGAGTTTCCGAAAGGCATTCGGATTAACTGGGTTAGAAAAGAGCTTCGATTTACCTATGCTCCCAAGT
>JALYSE010000196.1:0-2533 GCA_030854955.1 Fibrobacterota bacterium
CGGTCACGTCAACTACAACGCCATCCCCAACGTGGTCTACACGCAACCGGAAATCGCCTCCGTGGGCAGAACCGAGGAAGAGTTGAAATCAGACGGGATCGCCTACAAGAAGGGTTCCTTCCCTTTCATGGCCAACGGGCGGGCGCGGGCCCTGTCCCAGATCGATGGCCGGGTTAAAATCCTGGCGGACGAGAAGACGGATCGAATCCTGGGCGTGCATATCATCGGACCCCGGGCCGGCGACCTGATCGCCGAGGCCGTGGTGGCGATGGAGTTCGGGGCCAGCGCGGAGGATATCGCGCGCAGCTCCCATGCGCATCCTACCTTGGCGGAAGTGATGAAAGAAGCGGCGCTGGCGGTGGACGGCAGAGCCATCCACATCTAAGGATTTTTCTTTCCCAATATCCGCTCTTTGAGGCCGGACACCTAGCTTCCGATTTTGATCAGGCTCAATTGCTTCATCGGATATTCTCCGTAATCGTACTGGAACAACCCTTCCTTCGCGATGAGAATCAGGATCTTCCCACTCCCCGTTCCCGGTATCACATCGAAGGCCTCGATCCCATCCACCCGTTCCGTAAGCGAGATGGAGAAGTCCGCGCCCACCTTGTACACCTTGAGTCCCGCGTAGCCATCGCATATGAAAAGCTTTTCCCCGTCGATGCCCAGTCCATGGGGGTTCGCCATGGGAAAGGTCTTCAATTTAACGGGGGCGTAGGAATCCTTGATGTCGATGATTTGCAGTTCGTTGTTTCCGCCCCAGCACCGGCTGCCGCCGGATCGCAAGGTGAGATACGCGAGATCCCCCTCCACCACCACCGGGTCGCAACTCCGGATATGGGTCATTTCGGCGGTCTTCACCGGGGCCACCCGATCGGTGATGTCATAGATGTGCATCCCGGTCTGGGAACCGATGTACAGTTTCGAACCGCGGGCGAAGAGTGTCTCGATGCCGAATCCCACGTCCGAGTATCCCTGGAAGGAGATGGCCGCCGGGTCGGAGATGCCATAGACGTGGAGCGAGTTGCCGGACAGGGCGTAGAGATGTTCGCCGACAATCTGGAATCGGGCTAGGGACCCGCTTTTGCCTCCCTTGGCACCGCCGTCGGTGGACATGCCGGACTCGCTGGCCCCGCTCATGCAACCGCTCAAGAGGGAAATGGCCACTGCCGCCAGGCATATTGAAGCCAGGAAAAGACCGCTGAGGGTCCGCTTGATACCGAACTGCGTCTTTTTCATTTGGACTCCTTTTTCCAACCGATGACGACGCCCAGATTTTTATTGGTCTCGCCGTAATACCAGATTTCCCCGTCCGCGGTCTGCATCGCATCATAGGGAAAAACATCCACCTGTCGATTCAGTTCCTTGATGGCCGGCAGAGCGGCGATATCGATGGCGACCAGGTCGACGAAGCTATCGGCAAAGAGAACATCGCCTTTCACCGCCAAGTCCACGTTTCCGGGGATATTGATGAAGGCTATCGGCTTTGGATCGGCCGGATTCCCGTTATCGAAAATGTGAATGCCCTTGTTGGGCTCGTTGATAAAGAGGTGGATGCCGCGGATGAAAATCTTGCCGCGTTTTCCGATGGCCTTCGCCGGCTCGGATTTGACGGCGGCGCGCAAGTCCTTCCAACTCATGTATATCGGTGAATACGCCGGATAGTGGGGTTCGCTGTAGCCCCCCATGTACATCCCATGGATGGCCGCTAGACCGAGAATCCCGAAAACCACCGTAAAAACACGTAATCGCATCTTCGTCCTCCTGTGTTGGAATGAGAACGAACAGTTGGGAGCCATATGCTACTTAATAAAAAAGAATGGATTATACCCAGTTTCCTAGACCCTCTCGGCCATTTTTGGAATTAGGCGAAGAGCATGCCAAGCGCCTCGCAACTGGTTTCGGTCGAGGATAGTTTGGTGCATCCTTCTTCATATCCCACATTCCTAGAACCTAACCCACATTCCTACCCCCTAATCGCAGGCACAGGGTCATTACACTTGCACCCTCAAGTTGTCGCCCGTGCCTGGCGAACAAAAAAAGGGAAGGCCCCAAGCCCTCCCCTCCCTCGCTTTGCGTAACCTGCCGGTCAATCGCGAGGCGCAGATTCACGATATAACCCACCCGGGCCGTACCCATTGTTCAAATCACCCACCCATATTCGCCAGCACCATCGCCTGCGACACGGCCTTCACTTTCGCTTCGCCCGGAGCTCCCAAGCCCGAACCGAAAGCAGCCTTGACCTGGGCTTCCACCGAAACTGAAAACTCCACATGGGCCTTTGCCGCAGCATCCGCATCAGCAGCGGCCTTGACCTTGCCCATAAGTTCCTCACGCGCACCGTCCGCGGCGCGTATCTTCGCATTCACGCTTTCGACAACTGCGGCCTGCAGCACCAAGGCAGCCTTCAACGAAGCCGTAACCGAAGCGTTATAGGCATCATACGCGGCCTCGATAGCTTCCGCGCTCACGGCGGCTTCCACCGAAGCCTGCAAAGCCACTCCAGCTTCCGCCAGGGCCTTCACCGAGGCGT
>JALYSE010000196.1:2543-8812 GCA_030854955.1 Fibrobacterota bacterium
CCCCAGCCGCCGTCACCTGGGCTTCAGCAGCGGTGCGCAAGGCATGAGCGGCCTGGATGTGGGCGCTCTTGATCAGGGAGAACTTGGCTTCGGCGGCGAGGCCGACGGTGAACTTGGCCAAGGTCTGGGCATAGACCTGCTGGGAGCGGGCGTATGCCTGGGCGTCGAGCCCCACCTTCACATAGGCATCCACTACGGTCTTGTGGTAGACGTCATAGGCGGCTTTGATCGAAACGACCGATCCGGCGGCAGCCTTCAGATCGGCCTCCAGCCTGGTCTGGGCTTCGGCGCGGGCCGAACCAATCAGGCTGATGCTCGCGGCCGAGAGGCCCAATCCGCTGTCCATCAGGAATTTGCCCTGGGCCTTGGCGGCGATTTCCAGGCTCAGCATAATGATGGCGATGGCGCTGTCGTTGCCCTTGATGCTGGCTGCAAGACCGCTGTCCACGTGGGCCTTGATCTCATCGGCGGTGACGATGGCCGTCTTGCCGTCCTTGACGATTTGCTGGAAAATCCTGGTTTCCACCGTGGTCTCTGCTCCCACTTCGACGGGCTTGACGGTGGCGGAATCGATGACGACCATCAGCTTGGACTCGCCGCTGGTCACGACCACGACCACGGAATCGGGCAGCTTGGTATCGGTGTTCAGGGTGAAGCCGCCTTGTGCATCCGTCTTGCCGGAGACGTTCGTGATGAATTCCAGGGAACCGTCCGCGTTAACCCTGGCCACCTGCACGTCCGCACCGGAGAGGTTACCCTCCACCTTGCCACTCAGGGTGAAGCCGGGAAGGATGACGGCGCCTCCGCCGTTGCCCTGGATGCCGATGAGAAGGGCGGTACGGGTCAGTGCGCTGACCTTGGCGGAATCGGAGGTCCCGATGGTGCCTTTGATATTGGCCTTGATTTCGGCTTCCGCCGAGACATAGAACTTCTGATATGCTTCGGCGATCATGTCGGCGGTGGCGGCCACGGCCAAGTCCGCCTTCAAGGCGATGCGAGCTTCGGAGGATTCGGAAAGCAGGACCTTGCTCCCCAAAGCCGTTTCCACGAATCCCTTGAGCCCGGTGGAAACGGAGGAACGGAATTTGGCAAAGCTGGAATCGATTTCAACTTCGGTCTTGGCCGCATTCAGGGAGGTCTTGAGGATCAAGCCGGCGCTGACCGCGATATCGGCGGTTCCGCCCGAGGCCTTCACGTCTTCCTTAACAGCCGCTTCCAGGGTGGCGGCATGCTCGATGGCGACCTTGCGCAACCAGGCCAGCTTGGCTTCGGAATCCACCGTGGCCTTGGCGCTTGCCTGCGCCATGGCTTTGAAGGAGACTTCACCGGACTTGGCGACTTCGCCAAGGACTATGCCGGCGTCGGTCCATGCCTTGAACCCGGCGGCCTGGCGGTCGGCTTCGATCCTGGCTTTGGTTTCAGCCGAAAGATCCACGGCCGCGTTCAGGTCGCTTTCCAGCTTGGCTTCGGCGTCCATGCGGGCTTCATTGGCCTTGTCGATCTGGGCCAGGCTGAACTTGCCGGAAGATGAAACCAGCGCCGACGTGCGCGCCTTGGCTTCGGTCTGGAGCTGGGCGGAGAGGTAGGACTCCACATCGGCCTTGCCATTCGCCTTCACCGACACGTCCGAATCGATATGCGAAGCGACATCGGCGAAGGAGACTTCACCGGTTTTGGATTCGGCGCGGACCTTGGCAAGCACCGTGGCTTCGACTGAGGATTCGGTGTTGAGAGGGCGGCAGAATATCTTGGATCCCTTCTTCGCCTTGCCGCTCACCACGGCCTTCCATTGCTTGGTCTGCTTCTTGGCGACGACGACGAGCTCACGGGCGTCCTCAACCGTGGTCTTCACCGAGAAATGTCCCTGAACGTCGGTTTTCACCTCCGCAGAGGTCACCGCTTCCAGGGAGCCGTCGGATTTGATGCGCATGACCGTAACGGTGGCGCCTTCGATGCCCGCGCCCATCGCCGATCGCTTGCCCAGAGCCAGGTCGCCTTCCACGCGACCTTCGATGGTGGCCGTGGATCCCCCCGAGCTATTACTGGAGGAAGGATCGCTGAAGCAACCCGTCAGCAGGCACATACCTGCGGCGGTCGCGGCCAAGAGTTTCTTAGAATTGGTGATTCGGGTTTTCATGGTGTTTCTCCTGTTAGGGGTTTTCTTCGGCTGAGGGTTGCCACCGGGCGTCCCAATTAACTTGCTGCTCACGTTCTAATGATACACCAGCAATAGAACGATTGGAATCAACTGTTTACATAGATATTACAGCAATAGCCAAATATTTGCCTTTTAAACCCATTTTTAAGGGTTTATAACCCTCTTCCTATCCAGATAAAGGATTACTTCTTATTACGGAATATTTTTATCAGCGCTGGAAAATGATGGATTTCGTATTACGAAAACTCTTATGGAAAAAGCCCGAAGAACGCAGGGAGATATGTGGGGAAAACAGGTCGAGGATTGGGCCCGACCATTTTGGAGAGGGTCCGGGTGGGAGCCGGCCACCCGTGGCGTTTCAGGAAAGAGCGGACCTAGGGCCGCCGGGTAGCGGCTCCGTTACGGTCGAAGAAGATGGACAGGCTTGCGCCCGTGGACCATTTGACGACGCCCTCCATGCCCCCGGCCACGGCCTGGCCTTCAAAGGAAAGCGTAGCGCCGGCCCGATAGACCAGGGAGGATTTCACCGCGCCTGTTGCCGGCCACAGGAGATCCGCCACCGGCTTTTCCGGGCGCAGGTCAAAGGCGAAGCGCTCATAGGATGCGTTCCGGTATTTCTCTTCCACATTCAGACCCAGCAAAAGATTGCCCTGGAAGGCGCCAGACGTCGGAGAGAGCCTCACTTGGTAGGCGCGCTGCCGGGAGACGAGACTATCCGACGCGGGCCTCGACGCAATTTCCATCCATGTCGCCTCCGTCCCCGCGCGGAAAGTTGAATCCGCGGCAGACCCCTTGGCCACCATGGTTACGGTCCCTCCGTCCTTGAGTACGGTACGCTGTTCGAAACGCACGGCGTAGTTTCTTATCGAGTCCTTGGAAAAGACCACTAGGCGCACTTTCAGGGTTTTCGAAATCTGCAGGGCCTCCTCGGGATAACGGTGCTCTTCAATCAGATCGACAAGGTTGGTATCCCGGCTCAAATCCAGCACGATGGAATCGCCGTCCGCGTCCAGTAGCTTGATGATGCTCAGAGTATCGAGCCCAAGGGTGGACACCATCGCGCTGGACAAAAGCCGATTGTCGCCGCGACCATTGAAATCGAGATCGGCTCCGGCGGCCACGCGCTGCAAAGTCCTCTGCACGACTCCCGTCGGCAGCTTGACGGCCACGTCCTTGTCGGCGAGATTGAGCGAACCCGAGCGGGGCGCCAGGAAGCCGTCCCCGTCCGCATCGCGGAAACTGTACGTCTTCCAAAGGCCGGTATCGGCGAATGTGATCTTGCCCGTCACCTGAAGCACGCCCCTTGGCGCGCCGGGGTTGGACGAATCGGCGGGCACGAACATGGTACTGTCGACCTTGACGATTGAATCCTTGACCGTGGTATGCACGGCCTCCACTACCCCTTTTACCGTATCCAACATCTTGGTTACGAGGGTGTCGAGGGGCTTCAAGGGATCCGTCAACGGCAGCGTTCCGCCTTCGGAGGATTGCGTCGCTCCGGAAGCGCGCTTCGGCGCCGCCTTGGGTGCACCGGTCGTATCCGGGATGGAATCGGGAACCGTGGTGGTATCGTACATGCCCGGGCTCGTACGCGGCATGGATTTGAATCCGTTCCAATCTGCGGAATCGTCGCGGGCCCGGGCTGATTTCTTTCCCAGGGGTTCCACATCGTTGGGGATATCGTCGCCGCCGGCAACGCGTTCGTGGTCCTTGCCGCCCAGGCAGCCGGCCAGGAACAGCATGGCGAACAGGAACAACAGGCGCGCGATAGGCGCACCAGGATTCCGGATCCCGGGATTGATTTGGGTTTCTTGGCTCGTCTTCATGGGTTACCCCTTAATCCTCGACTTGGGCACATAGGCCACGCTCAGCTGCATGATCCGCTGGGGGTTGCGATCGGACTCCACTTTCCGGAACACCTCATCGCGGAACTTCTCCACCATCTCGTTGATTTCCCGGCTCAGGGCCTCGCTGATGTTCAACACCATCGTCGACACGTGCCGCTTTTCCTTGGGCAGCCGATGCAACGCCTCACGCGCCTGGGCAAGCCATTCCCCGTTGAGCTGTCGGCTCATGCCGGGCATCAGGTTGCCCGGCTCCACCACCGATGAAGTGGTCTGGTAGCGCCCGTCGGGTCCCTGTTCCACCAGGTTCCATTCGCAGAGATCGCGCACGAGTTTTTTCACCATGGCCACCGGCACGGGCGGATCCAGGAACGTCGCCAAAGAATCGTAATCCCCGCGGAAGTCGAGCACTTCGATGGCGCCGCGCACGAGCAGGTACCGGTAATCCTGGTAGTATTTACTCAGGGCGGGGTTGAGGCGCGTAAAGCGGCTGCGGTTCCGCCGGACCGTGATCTGCTTATAATAGTGGGATTTCTTTTCCGGGGACTTCGCCTGACCGAAGGAGGAAAGCAGTTTGAGGAATTCGATTTCATGGGCTTTGAGTTGGAATACCTTGCCCATCTTTTCGGCCGCGTTCTCGCTCATGGGCTTGAAGCCCTTGATCACGTCATTGAGGTATCCCGGATTGGCGAACCCAGCCTCCTTGGCGAACTTGCGGTAAGAATACTTCGGCACGTCCAACATCTTCTGGTGGTATCTTTCCTTGAGGAAAAGCCGGAAGTCATCGTATTGATAGATATCCATTACCGGGTCCCGTTCCTACTCCAATCAAATATACTCCCGGGTCAAGGGTTTAAACAAAGTGACAACAGTATGTTTATTACGGATAAAAGACAAAAACCCTCTCATTTTCCTGAAAATAAGGGGTTTTTTTTGAGGGGATCCGGTCGTATCCGGTTTTTCTTATTACGGATCGAATTACGGCGTCGGGGCGACCACTTCGGATGTGAATTCCGCGGCCTTATGCTTGCCATCGCAAAAGGGCTTATTCGAACTCTGGCCGCAACGGCACAGAAAAACGGCCTTGCCCGCTTCGGTGGTATAGGCTTTGCCGGCCGAATCGCAAATCGTGAAATCGCCTTCGACTTTTAGGGGACCGTTCTTCAGGGGGGAGAGTTTGGCGCTCATGGGATTTCCTTTGGATGCGGGATCGAATCGTCCCGACCCCCATAAGATAGCCAATTATTTGTTTTAACGACTATAGTTACAACGATTTTTGGAGTTCATGGACGCAGGCCCCCGCCGCAAAGCTTCCCAAAGCGGCATATCCAAAACACCGCAGACGCACCGATTTTGTACATATTTTAGCCGATTTTTAACAACATTTCTGACGCCAATGGGATAGAATAGGCCGCAGGGGTAAAAATATGAAAATCTTAAAGACTCAGGTCCTGGTTGGGGCGATCCTCCTTGCGGGAAGCGCGACTAGTATTTTCGCGCAATTGAAATACACCGGATGCGCGGACGTGACCAAGGCGGACTTCAAGAAGGTTCCCCTCGTCACCAGTTCCCAGCACCGAATTGAGGAGCCCATCCAGATGGCGCTGGCCAAGGACGGTCGGATCTTCTGGATCGAGCGCACGGGCATGCTCCGCATGTGGGAGCCTTCCAAGCCCGATGCCGCAGTCACATTGATCAGCCTGCCCGTCTTCTCCGAAAATGAATTCGGTGCCTCCGGCATCGCCCTCGATCCCGGTTTCGAGGCCAATAAATGGATCTACGCCTTCTGGACCGTCAACACCCTGAACGCCGACGGATCCCGTAGCTTCCGCGTGTCCCGCTTCACCCTGGCCAACAACGCTCTCGACATGGCCAGCCAGAAGACCATCCTGGAAATCCCCGTCACCAATTTCGGCTGCTGCCATACCGCCGGCTCCATGATCTTCGACTTCGCCGGCAACCTCTTCATCGCGGTGGGCAACACCACCAACAACGGCAGCGGGGAGAGCCAGACCCCCAAGATCAATTACGTCAACCAGACCGATATCCACGGCGACGACCAGCGCGGTTCCTCCAATACCAATAGCCTGCTGGGCAAGATCCTCCGTATCAAGCCCAAGGCGCTTTCGGAAGGCGGTGCCTCCCCCGCCCCGGGCGTGGGCAGCACCTACGACATCCCCGCCGGTAATCTCTTCCCCGCAGGGCAGTATCCAGCCGGCAAGACCCGTCCGGAGATCTACACCATGGGCCACCGCAACCCCTATACC
>JALYSE010000197.1 GCA_030854955.1 Fibrobacterota bacterium
TTCGACGGTAGGTTCGACGCCGGGGGTATTCGCGTCCTTTTTAATCTTGGCGTACTTGATGCCCTTGGCGTAAGCCGCGCCCCCGAAACCGATGCTCAGCTTATCCTTGGCCACCGCGTTCACCACTGCGGCGGTGCCGGGCAGGGACTGCAGGGAAGGGGCGAAATCCGCTCCCTTGAGGACGTTGTCTCGGAAATACACGTAGGTGCCGGAATTGTTTTCACGTCCGTAGAGCACGATTTTCGCGTTCGGACCGCCCACGTCTTTCCAGTTGGTGATCTTGCCGATGTAGATGCCCTTGATCTGATCGAGAGTCAGTTCCGCAACGGGGCTGGTCTCATGGAGGTAGACAGCGAGGCCGTCGCGGGCGGAAGGGATTTCCACGCCCAGGGAGCTAAAGCGCTGCTTCAACTTGTCGCGCTCGGCCGCTTTCATCTTGCGGGAGGAATTGCAGATGTCGGTGGTGCCGTTGATGAGGGCGGAAATACCCGTTCCCGATCCGCCGCCGGTCACCTGGATGGAAACGTCGGGATGGGCGGCCATGTACTTCTCGGCCCAACGCTGAGCGAGGATGACCATGGTGTCCGAGCCTTTGACGGTGATGGTCTGGGCCGCCATCGCGATGGGGGCCAGGGAGGCGAGCATGAGGGCCGCTCCCGTTAGTATCGACTTCTTCATTTTTGTTTCTCCTGAAAGTTTTTACTTAATGTCATTGATGCAAGGACAGGTCCGTCATGGGCACCTGCCGTATCGGTCTCAGAATTTAGCCTGCATGCGAAAGGTGAAAACATTATCGGAAAGGTCGCGATTCCAGGCCATATTGGTGCCGGAAGTGAAGGCAGCATCTTCGTTCGTGACCATGTCGTAGTAGGCGACGAATTTGACGGTCTCATCCCAGTGGTAGATGCCACCCAGGCCCAAGGTCGAAATCATGATGTCGGTGGCATTCAAGCCGGTTCCGGATTTGCCGATATCGCTCCCCTCTGCCTTGGTATTCGGATCGAAAACATCGTATTTGACCATGGCCTGGAACAGGGTGCCCAGATTCTGGACGTAATTGACGTACCATCCCATCACCTCGCGCTCATAGAGGGGCAAGGCGGAAGGGGCTCCGACGGCGATGCCGGGAGCGGTGGCCGTGGTCACGTTGTCGACATTCCTCGAAGGCGTGCCTGCGTAATGAAAGGTGTTCCCGTTCGCTGTGCCCGGCGAGCTGTAGGTGGGCACCTTGCCCCACAGGTATTCGCCGCGGAGGGAGAATCCTCCCAGGACAGGCAGGTCGTAGTAGATCTGGCCGTCGACTCCCATGATGGTGCGGTCGAACGCCTTCATTTTGTTTCCGGTATTAACGATGAACCCGGTGCTGCCGTTCGCCAGGGTTCCCACCGAGAAAGCCGAATCATGGGTGTTGGTAACGCCGCCCAGGTAGGCTGAGAAGCCGCCGTCGATGGCCAGGTTGAGGTCGTAGAAAGGTGCATTGAATCCGACGCGGCCGATAAAGTCCTGGACGTTATCGATCTCATTGGATGTCGGCCCCATGCCGGTGAAGACGCCGCCCTTTAGGTTCAGGTATTGCAGCGGTCCCATTTCCGGTGTAGGGTTGATTTCGAGCTTGGCGCCCATGTCCCTCTCGCCTGGAAAAAGAGTCTGGTAGACCCGCGAACGTTCTGGGGACTCCCGACTGGAAGACGAATATCCGATTTCGAATCCGAAGGGACGGTCGAAAATGCCCATGGTATAGCTGAAGGTCTTTAGCCAGGGTTCCATAATGGTGGCATAGGCGTCCTTGATGGACAAGCCGCTGGGTATCACGTCGAATTGGAGGACATAGCGACTGGTAGTCGTTTCGTAGGTGGTCTTGAGCCGGCCACGGCGGACCTGAAAGCGTTGTTGAGAGTTTACAGGGAAGTTTCCGCCCGCGATGGTGCGGATGCCCATGCTGTCGGCATATTGCCATTGGGCCTGGACATAACCGGACAACTTGATCTTGGCCAACTTGTCCACCGTGGTCTTGGTTTCCAGGTAATTTTCGGTCAGGCTTTCCACCGACCCTTTGACATTCCCGACCTGTTCTTCAAGGGTCGGCCCCTGGGGGACGGAAGGCTCGGTTTTGGCGGTATCGCCCTCGGCTCCGTAAGCGGCCCCGAAGGCCAAGAGCATGAGGGACATCAGTATGGATTTCTTCATCATTTCTCCTCTATAAAGTTCGAAAAAGCACGGAGGAAAATGGAACTTCGGGATGTTTCAATCCTATTTCAATCGGATTGCCTTTTCTTCACAGGCAAAGGGAGGCGCGTTCTCCCTAAGCTTAAGGATTTCAACCACTTATACTGTACGTCCAAAACCCATGGCCTTGGGAATCGACTATTTCCACGGTCTGGCACCGGGGATTTCCAAAGGCAGACTCCGATTCCGGTTTTCCCTCCCGATGGGTTATGCCGTCACGAGAAAAGCAGGGTCCACGGAATCAAGCGCCTCGTCACCGAGGCCTTTGATGGAGATATAACTACCGGAAATTTCGGAATCGATTCAAATCCGTTTCCAATAGGTGATGCCCGATTCGGGCGCTGGTAATGACGGGAAATGGAAAGGCCCCGGAATGGGATACCGGGGCCTGCAGGGTATGCTGAGGTCTAAGGCGGGAGGCTAGTAGCCTTTGATCCACCCGTCGGTCCAAAGAACCGTGGCCGCGGGATCGAATGCGCCGATATATTTTGCGGCGGCAAGCCCTGCGGCATTGTCCACCGCGCCGACGGCGGCAACCGCAGGCTTCGGTTTCGCGAGCTCTACACCCAGAGAGGAGGTATCGGCGGAAAACCAGGTCGCAATCGAATCCTTGGCGGCGGCCACGGTGTTGGCGGAGTCGGCCAAACCAGCGGCGGCCGCGACGGACAACCTGGATCCATTGCCATATCCGTAGATTCCGGCTCCATTCAGGCTATCATTGATGGCCAAGCGGATGGATGCGTTGCCGTCCACACGGACGGCGGCGCCCTTCACGAAACCCGTCACGATGGCATTGGAAATGGTGGCGGCGGTTCCGCGGCGCAAGCGCATGCCGTTGAGGCTGGTGGTGCCGTTGCCGATCAAGGTGATGTTCGCCACCTTCGGGTTGGAACGGGGGGAGGCGTCTTCCGTACCGTTCAGATTGTCGGCCTCGATACCGTTTGCGTCGGTATTGGTGATGGGACGGGCAACACCCAGGGCGAACTGGAGGTTGCCGGACCAGCCGGCGTCCCAATCGAACATGTCGTCGTCCTGCCCGTAGCAAACGAGATTGCTGGCGGAAACGCTGCCGCCGAACCATTCGAAGCAATCATCCAGGCCTTCAAAGACCTGCACGAAGGAAACCTTGGTCTTCGAGCCGACGCCGCCCATGGTAAGGCCGTTAATCTCGTTGTTTTCGGTCAGCTTGTAGCCCACATACTCGATACGAACATACCGCAGTTCGCCGGAGCTGTCCTCTTCGGCTGTGCCGCCGTAGGGAACGCCGGTGAGACCTTCGATGTCGGTCTTTCCGCCGGGAAAATTCACCTTGGCATTGCCCAGGATGATTACGCCCCCGAAGTCGCCGCGTACGGGAGTCGTGGTGCCCGAGGTGAAGACGATAGGCTTGTCCTTGGTGCCGATGGCCTTGATGTAGGCGCCGGGCTCAACCACCAGGGCCGTGACCTTAGACGCGTCCAGGAGGCCGGTGATGCGGGCTCCCGCTCCGATGGTGAGGGTGGTTCCCTTCTTCACGAAGGTCAGGCCCTGCATTGAATAGGATCCGTCCGCGGGAATGGTGCAATCGGCCTCGATCTCAAGGGCGATTTTGTTGCCGGCTTCCACGCAGGCGGTAACGGGCTTGGGAGTCTCGCCGAGGGTCTTGGTCCAGCCGTCGGTCCATAGGTTGCCGCTTGCGTCAAAGGCACCGACGTATTTGGCGGCGGAGAGTCCGGAGGGGTTGTCCACGGCGCCGGTGACGGCGGATCCGGGACGGGGGTTCTTGGCGTCGAGCGCAACCGAGGTCGCGCCGGAAACCAGCCAGGTGGTGACCTTGGCAAGGGCGGAAGCCACCGTGGCGACGGAGTCGGCCAAACCGGCCGCGCCATGGATGCCGACGTTACCGCCGTTGCCGAAGGCGTAGATGCCGGAACCGGAAAGCGTGCCGTCGATGGCCTGTTTGATGGACGCGTTGCCATCGATGCGCACGGCCACGCCCTTGGTAAAGCCGGTCACGAGCGCATTGCTGATGGAGCCTGCGGTACCGCGGCGCAGACGCATGCCGTTGAGGCTGGTGGATCCGTTGCCGATAAGGGTGATGTTGCCGACCTTGGGAGCGGAACGGGGCTCCGCGTCCTCGGTGCCGTTCAGGTTGTCGGCTTCGATGCCGTTGGCGTCGCTGTTGACCACGGTGCCGGCCACGCCCAGGGCGAACTGGAGGCTGCCCGTCCAACCGGCATCCCAGTCGAACATGTCGTCATCCTGGCCCGTGCAGACCAGATGGTCGGCGGAAACGGTACCGCCGAACCATTCGAAGCAATCATCCAGCCCTTCAAAGACTTGGACATAGGAAACCTTGGTCTTGGAGCCGACGCCGCCGAATGTAAGGCCGTTGATCTCGTTATTCTCGGTGAGCTTGTAGCCCACATACTCGATGCGCACGTATTCGATTACGCCCGAGCTGTCCGCATTGTCGCTGCCGCCGAATGGCATGCCGGTAAGGCCTTCGATGTCTGACCTGCCGCCGGGGAAGTTGCTCTTGGCCTTGCCAAGAATAATCACGCCGCCGAAGTCGCCGCGCACGGGGCTGGAAGTTCCGGCCGTGAAGACGATGGGCTTTTCCTGGGTGCCGACGGCCTTGATAACGGCTCCTGGCTTGATGACGAGGGCGGACTTGACGCCCACCTCCGCGGGTCCCTTGATGACCGCGCCCGCTCCGATGGTAAGGGTGACCCCGCTGTCCACAAAGGTAAGCCCCTTGAGGCTGTAGGTTTTGTCGCCCGCGAGTTCGCAATTCTTGGTGATGTCTTCGGAGACTACGCCGGCGGTATCCACGCATCCGGAGGTTTCGTCCACCGGGGGCTTGCTGGGGCTTTTGTCATCCGAGAAACAGCCGACCATCAGGGCCGAGAGGGCCAACGCGAAAAGGGGCCTCTTAAGTGGGATCAGTTCTTTCATTGTAGAATTCCTTTAGATTTGTTGCGGTAGATTAGGGTCGGCCAAAAATTGAGGCGCGACTAAAGAGAGCAAGAGTGTATTTCAATCCCTTTGCGGATAAGTTTCAATTCCTACCCATCGGATGCGTCCGCTCGGGAAGATCCGGACTCGGAGTAGTTAAGGACACGGAATGCACCATTTACCTCGAGAGCGCCTCCGAACAGCCGGACGCCATCAGTCGGTTTCACCGTATGCACCACCCCATCTTTGACCGGAACGGAGTCCACGGAAAGGGATTCCGGGGTTCGACCTGCTCCCAGGGATTGGACGTCGTGGAGCATTCTCCGGAGCCCCTTGGCGCTGTTCGCCTTGTCCATCCCCCGGACGAATTGGAAGGTGTTCTCCCTTTCATCAAATGATGGGGAGGCGGGCCAGACGTGGCGGCGGAAAAGGGTATCGTCGATCAGGAGGCGGATGAGGCCGAGGGTATCCCCCCTGAGCGCCCGGACTCTCACGCTGTCGGCCAAAGCCTTTAGGCTGCCGGCGCTTTCCTGGCCGGTAATGGGCGTTACGGCGGGCCGGGATTCCGAGGATGGCGCGATGGGCTTGGGAACTGCGGTTCCGATTCCGGTCCCGCCCCGGTTTTGGAGGAACAGGGCTAGGGCAACGAAGATCGAAGCCGCCAGAATCGGAATCAGGATTTTAGTACGCATAGTTGGCTCCAAGGGAAAAGGAACGGCCCGGTTTCGAGCGGTTGATGACAAGGCCGCCCTGCGACTCTTCGCGTTCCGCATCAGTCAGGTTCTTGGCGGTGAATTTGAACTTCAGGCCACGGACGATTTTCTGGGACCAGGCGAATTCAAGGGTTTCCCGTTCCTCCTCATAAGTGTCTGGAAAACTTTCCACGCCCACCTGTGCGATTCGCCTGCCGATGCGATTGTAGAGCAGGGACATCTGGGTGCCTCCCCGGGAGGGCTCGAAGAAGAGGATGGCATTGATGAGATATGGGGATTGACCCTGCATGGCCCGCTTCACCGATCCTTCGACCTCGGATTGGATCCAGGTATAGTTCCCGACCCCCTTGAATGGAGACAGGAGGGAGTGGAATCGCGAAAAGGAAAACCGGGACTCCGCCTCGAAGCCATAGAGAAAAGCGGCCGGGATGTTAGCGTAATCGATACGGTTGTTACTGGCTCCGTAACGGATGCGGGTTTCGACCGGCTCGGTGAAGTCCTTATAGAATCCGGAAAATGCCAACACCTCGTCCGGGGACGGGTAGAATTCCCAGCGGATATCGTAGTTGAGGATGGAGGTGGGATTCAGAGCGATGTTGCCCACGATTTCCACGTTCTCCTGGTATGAGAAGAAAAGCAGGGGCGCCATTTCCCGGTATTCGGGAAAGGAATAGGTGCGGGAAAAGGAGAGGCGGATGTTCTGGCGTTCCGAGGGACTCGTCACCACGGACAGGGAGGGAAGCAGGCCGGCTTCATCATATCCGAAGGGGATGCTGCATTTTCCGGCCACGTTGCACTCCGCAACGCCCCGTTCGACCGGGGAGAGGTCGCCCTTGTCCGCGCGGGCCTCGCCTTTCACCTCGGCGAAGTTCATCCGCAGGCCGGCCACGGTGCGAAGCCAATCACTCCATACCAGATCCAATTGTCCGTAGACGGCCCATTCTCCCGCATCGACATTGTAATCGTTCTTCTCGGCATCGGTGATGTTGGAGATGTATCCCGAATCGTTGCTCCCGTTGTAATCGACAATCACCTCTTCATAGCGCCTGCCGAGGGTTACGCTGCGGTTTCCGGGCATGAAGGTGAATTGGTGGACCTTATATCCGCGGCCCTTAGAGAAGAGGGTGCCGCCGGTTCTGAACTTCGATCCCTCCTCCAGGAAAGGGATGGGAAGTGGCGTTTCCAGGTCGAGCCGACCTCCTGAACCGCTTTCGTCCGATTCGAACCAGTAACGGTCCTGGTACCCCCCCGTGATGCCGGCCAGATAGGGGAAATCGGGATTGTAGGAATCGTCCTCGGGGCGCATGACGAAGTACTTGCTCACCCTCCGGTCCGGTTGGTGGCGTTCCGCCGAGGACAAGGCCCCCATCCAGCCCAGCTTCCACCCCAGATTCTCGCCAAAGCGATGCTCGCCCTCCAGTTGGCCGTTGAGAAGGGTCTGGCGCGTGTTCTGCAGGCCCAGGACCAGACTGCTGTCGTAGTCCGCTTCCCGTTGGCCCAGGATCCGCGTCACTTCGTTCTCGAAGGATCGGTTGGCCATGACGGTAAGCCGGTAGGTGTTCCTTTCCTCTTGCTGGAAGGCCATGGTTCCCAGGAGTCCCGAGAGGACGCTTTGGGTGCTTACGTCCGCATCGTATCGCTGCGAGTAGGAGGCTTTCTTGTCCGCGTCGAGCTTGATGCTGCCCACGAATTCGCTCTCGGTCTCCCATTTGCCGCCGAAGGTCGCCCCCAGCAGGTATCCCGCCGTCCACTCCTCACCCAGGGGGATCCGGTTCCCCAGGGTGAGCCCGTATCCCTGGTTGAAGGGGACCCCGGACTCTTCTGGGCTCCACACGTTGGGAAGCGTGGCCAGGATTTCCTTTTGGCGGGCCTTGCGGGCTTCGGGAGTGGATCCCAGGTTGGCGCTGCGGAAATCAAATTTCCCCTCCGGCAAGCCTTCCGGCAGGTCGCGGGTCCCATCCTCCAGGCCCAACCAATCCAGCTCCCCTCCCTGGTAGACGAGCATGTCGCCTAAGGTGGATCCCGGATCGTATCCCGCCGATGCCGTAACTTCCATGATACGACGGTCCGGGATGCCCTTGGTGCGCAACTGGATGGAGCCTCCCGCGAACTCGGCGGGCTGGTCGGCGGTGAATGTCTTGGACACCACCAGGTTGTCGATGAGGCGGGTGGGAAAGATATCGAGGGGGATGACGCGTTTGTCGGGATTGGGTGAACTCAGGCTGAGTCCGTTAAGTTGCACGTTGACGTAGCGTTCCCCCAGGCCGCGCACGTAGACCAGGCCGTCGCCTCCGATGGAGATTCCCGCCACGCGCTTGATAGCTGCCGACGCGTCTCCGTCCGGGCTTTTGGCGATCTGTTCGGTGGAAATCCCGTCCGAGACCGCCGGCGCGTTCTTCTGAGCAAAGAGCAGGCCCGCGTCGCTGGCCTTCCCCGCCCTGCCGGTGATGCGGACTTTTTCGCCCTGCACGGCTTTGTCCGGCAGGAGCAGGCGCCGGGAGGTTCCCTTGTCCGCAGCCACGTCCAGGGATTCCGCGGTGAGGGCCGCGTAGCCGGAGTGGGTGATGAGCAGGGAGTAGGATCCGGGTTCGAGATCGGCGAATCCGAAGACGCCGTCCGCGTCCGTTTCCACGGAACGCTCCCGGCCGGCGAGGATGACCCGCGCCCCGGCGACCACGGTGCCGCTCATTTCCGAGACGACCTTTCCGGAAATGGAACCGTGTCCCGGAGGGGTGCCGGCAAGCACCTGGACCATGCCCTCGCTGCTTCCGCCCGGGGTCGGGGATTGCGTCACAGAGGAGTCCGCAGCCATGCGCAGTGAGTCCTCGCGGGTGGCCCATCCCACGGATAGGGTGTCAATGGGGTTCAGGGTATCGGAAGCGGCGGAAGCGGCGGTAGCGGTCGTAGCGGTCGTA
>JALYSE010000198.1 GCA_030854955.1 Fibrobacterota bacterium
CAACCCATAGCCGTCGCGAACAACGCCTTGAACCCCGGCCGTCCGGAAGCCGCCAGGATGAGTATCGGCAGCAGCAGTAAATAGGTCGAGTAAATCCACGCTGCGGCTGGGACCAGGGGGATCATGAGGTCGAGGGTGGACGGGCCTATTACGAGGGGCGAGCGCCAGGGGAGGTGGATGGCCAGGCTGTACAATCCCGCCGTAACCGCCATGTATACGGCGAACGCCGTCCAGGTGCTTCCGCCCAAGCGCTTCAGATCCAAAAGAATACCTCTTCGGTGCGCGGCGCCGGCGGAGGCGATGGGTCGCGGCGCGCGCTGTGGTCGCGCAGGGATTCGATGAACTCATGCAACAGGTCGGCCGGAGTGGAATGGAAGCGGGTTTCCCTGCCGAAGCGGCGCAGGTTGTCCCCGTGGATGCGCATGATGTCCACGTCCTGCCGTATCACCTTGCGTGTATAGAACGGCAGCCAGGCCGGAGCCAGGGCGTTCAGCCAACCGAGCTTGTAGCTGATCAGAGTATAGACCATGGTGTCGAAAGGTCCCCTGGGCGTGCAGGTGCTGGTGATAGTGAACCCGCGTTTGGGCCCGAAGGTATAGTCCACCCGAGTGGTGTTCGGCATATAGAATCTGTCGGTATGTTCCGTGGGAGCTCCCTCGGGGTTCAGGATGCGGCCGGCGAACCCGATCTTGTCCTCGGGGAGATGGTAGGTGACAAGCACGCTGTCCGGGGTGCGCTCCACCTCGACGCGCACGCGTTTGCCGCTCGGCTTGCGGAACCATCCAAAGTGGACGAAGCGGGTATGCGGCACGTCCATGAAGTTCTCGACCAGATGGGTCACCTCGTTCGCAAACTCCGTGGCCATGTAATACGCGCCCCAGCCGGGCGCGTCCAGATAGGGCATGGGGAAGGGGTCGCCGGAAGGTTCGCCTTCCCCCATCCAGACCCAGATGAGGCCGTGGCGTTCACGGACGGGATGGCTCGGGACCTTGCAGGAGGGCGGCGGGGCGTCCGGGCCTTCGGAGGGGACCGAAACGCAACGTCCTTCCCGATCATAGACCCAGCCGTGGTAGGGGCATCCGATGCGGCCATCGAACACCTGGCCTTCCGACAAAGGGGCGTTGCGATGAGCGCAGCGATCTTCCATGGCGATGGCGTCGCCGCCGGTGGTGCGCCAGAGTACCAAGGGACGTTCGAGAATAATCCGGCCCAGGGGCCGCTTCTCCGTCAATTCCCAGGAGAGGGCGGCGGCATACCAATGCTCCCGGAGGCCTCCGCAAGCGTCAATCATCTTTTCCTTGGACGGAAGGGTTCCATTGGGAACGGCTTTCATGTCCCTGCCTCCGCCAGCCTTACCTCGGATTGCAAAACCTCGGTGAAGACTTCGCTCCAGTCGCGGCTGCCGTCAAGGCACGAGGGCTTTACGTCCCCTGAACGTTGGCCTGCGGCCGTGCGCGCCAAAAGGTAGCGCGCCGCGCCGTCACGGACGGCTACGCCGCAAACGGGCCCGAGTTGTCCCAGGGACCGGGCGTAGCAATAGCCATGGCTTTCGCAAAGCGCGTCTTCCAGGGCCCGGCATGCGTTCATCCATTTCCCTTCGTCCATCCGCCCCGAACCCATCCCCGTCTCCGCGAAGAAGCGGTAATGTGGCGGGTTACCCGCGGCCGGAGCCAGTAAGGCAAAGGCGAATGCGGAGTCCGAGGCCCGCTCCGCGCAGGCAATCGCCGCAGCCACCATGCGCGGATTCAATTTTTCACCGCAGAGGTCCGAAACCTGATCGATACGTCCCTCGAAGCGGAGCAAGGGCGCCTGGCCGTGGAATCCCGTGCATCGCACCGCGTCCCCCAGTCGGTAACGGTAGAATCCGCCCCCCGTGGAAAGCAGCGGGGCGTAAGCCCCTCCGGGCCGCAGCTCGTGGGCCAACCGCGGCCGGGTTGACGGGTTGTCCAGGTCGAGAAACTCCAGGAAGTGCCCGGCCACGGCCGCGACGCTTCCGGTTTGTCCGGCCTCATGCAAGGGAAAAGAGACGACTCCCTCCGTAGCGAGCAGGCCTTTCGGTTGCAGGCGCGCATGGGGCAGATACCGCATCAGGGCGTCAACCGCAGAGGCGGCGGCCCCGTCCGCCCAACAGGAAACGAGGGCAAGGCGCGGCCACAGGGCTTCTCCCAGGGTTTTGTTCCGGAGGCGGGAACGCACCGCAGCGGCGCGCCGAGGGCTCACGCCGCTCAGGCATTCGTCCAGGTCCGCTTCTATGCGCCGGAGCAAAAGCACGAAGAAAGAGGGGTGCCATACCGAAATCAATCCCAGGTCCTCCGCGGCCGCCAGATGGCGGACCGTGGCGCGGGCCCAGGCCTCCATGTCGCGCAGGCGGGCGACCTCACCGGGGACGGCCATCATGCGCCGCAGGGCCAACCGTTCCAGGATCCCGAAATACCCGGTATCGTCATCGAAACCCACCGGGATGCCGCCCGCGGTGCGCTCGGCTTGGCGGGTAGCCGGAGAGATGGACCAGTAACTCGTGGTTCCCCGCAGTTCCGGAACGGAGACATGCAGATCGTGCAGCCAAGGTCCGGTGGCGGCGGCGAACTCCCGGAGCAGGGAGGCGGTGTAGGGGATCAGCTTGTTCGCGGCGGTGGAACCGCCGGTGCGTTCGAAAATGCGGATCGGTTCCGCGGTGAGAACGCTCGCTTCGCCCATGGCCGCGCGTTGCACCCATGGCTGAAGTTCGTCGTAGGTGACGATGGGAACGCGGTCCTGCCATTCGCGGAGGGAGGTAATGGAAGGGAATCCGTGTAAGCGGCCATAGGCCGTTCCGGCATTGGCCTTTATGAGGGCGTTCAGCCTGCCCGTCTGGACGGCTTCGCACTCGCGTAGCGCATACGCGAACCGGTTTCGGGCAGGCGTCAGCGATAGGCGATGGCATGCCTGGACGCACCGCAGACCGATGGAACCCATTTCGCGCATCAGCGGATCATCCGCCTGCCCGCAGGCGTGAGGTTGTCTGGGGCCAGGGACGTTAGGGAAACGAGTTCATCCCCCGAGGCATGGCCCGGATTCCGTTCCAGGAAATACCGCACGTGCGGATCGGCATAGCGGCCTTCGGGAACCATTGCGAGGCGGTCGCGCAAGGCCTGGGGGCTGGGAAATCGCACGAGCCCGGTGCGCTTGTCGTACAAGTCGCCAAAGCGTTCCGCGCCCAGGAGGTCCAGCATCCTTTGGTAGCCGGGCGGGACGGCGCAATCGAAACGCGGATGGAACTCGCGGCAGAATACCGAGAGGAATCGGTAGGTCCGGAAACCGGAAGTCAGAAGCAGCCAGTACAGTTCGCCTTCGGGATACCTACCGCGGAGATCATAGACCGCCCGGATCCAGGTGCGGGGAAGCACGGGTGAGCCCCAAGCGGCCGGATCGACAATGGTGTCTCCGGAACAGACCATGATCATGGGCTTGCCGCAGGCCATCGAAGGGTACATCAGGAATGTCGAGAACCCCCGCAATTCGCCCTGCCCGTCTTCGAGGAGGACCACCCAATTCTTCTCAGCCAGATCCTCGTGGAAGATCCGGGCCTCTACGCCGGCGAAATGCCGCGCCAGCAGGTCCTGCATGGATCGGGTTTCCGCGTCGGTCAACCGGGTCCTGGAAACGACCCTGCCCGAGAGCGTGGGGCCGGTGCGGATCGTCTCCGGAGTCATGACTGGGTTTTCAATCAAAGGAAGATAGCCTCCGGATTCGCGGATTTGACGGTAGCGCGGATGCCCAAGGGGCCCCTGTCCATTGGACGACTGGCAACCCGCCTTTGGAAACTAGCGGGCGAATTCCTGCCCATTGTAGAAAAGAAAAGCCATGGTTGTAATCGAAGGCGCTAAAGTTGCTGAAGCGCCCGCGTTTAATTTGTTTTTCCAAGCCAATAAAGAATTTTCATTATTAAGGAGGGCTCATTTGGGGATCGGCTCCCTATTAAGGATTACAGATGCCGTTCCACATCTTCCTGCCAAAATTTCGCTCCCGCGCCGCAAAGGGAAAATTGATCATAGGACTGGGAGGCGCAGCGGCAGCGTGGGCCGCAATCCACATCTACCGCTCCCGAACCCGGCTTCGCGGTTCCATCCCGGAAAGTTCGGCCTCGGATTGGGTCGCCGAAAAAGAACCCGGGGGACCATTTTCCGCGGAAGAACCCGGCTCCGGAACGGAATCCTGGGTGGAGTCGCTTCAACAAGCGATGGACAGGAAACCCTTCGCCGTGGGCTATGACAAATCCGTTTGGACGGCTCCTTTGCTGTGCCGATTCCTAGAAGAAACGCATGGCGTCAAGGTCCCATTGCCCCGGGTCCGCGGGGCATTGAAGGACTTGGGGTATCATTGGAAGTACTCCCGTTACGTTCGCGCGGGAAATGGACAGCCTCACGCCCAGTCGGCCGGCTTAGACCCGTTGCCTTAAACAGCGAACCATCATCATCGACTCCCCGAAAATGCTATTTTGGGGCCATGACCGACGAGGATATTCCCCACAAAAGACGCCCTCGCTACCGCGGCACCCATCCCCGGGGATTCGAGGAAAAATACAAAGAGCTCAACCCGTCGCTCTACGAAGCCGACACTCTGAAGGTGATTGAACGCGGGCAGACCCCCGCCGGCACCCATCGTCCCATCTGCGTAAAGCCAATCCTCGAAATTCTGGCGCCGAAACCCGGCGAAGTGGGGCTAGATGCGACCTTGGGTTTCGGGGGCCATGCGAGAGAACTCCTGCCCATGATTTCCCCCGGCGGCCGGCTCTTCGGCATCGATGTCGATCCGTTGGAGCTGCCTCGGACCGAGGAGAGACTGCGGGCGATGGATTTCGTCGAAGGTGAATTGATCATCCACCGGATGAACTTCGCGGGCATGGACAAGCTACTTCCGGAAGCCGGAAGGGGATTCGATTTCGTGCTCGCCGATTTGGGCGTGTCCTCCATGCAGATAGACAATCCCGCGCGCGGCTTCACGTTCAAGGCCGATGGCCCCCTTGACCTGCGGCTCAATCCCGGCCACGGCCAGTCGGCCGCCGCCCTGCTCAAGTCCTGTACCCAAGGGGAGCTGGCCATGCTCCTTTACGCGAACGCCGATGAACCCAACGCGGAGGACATCGCCAATGTCGTGATGGCGCGGCGGGGCAAAATCAACACGACCCTTGAATTGGCCGATGCGGTGCGCTTCGCATTGAAAGGACTTCCCAAGGACATTCGTGAAGCGGAGACCAAGACTTCGCTGCAGCGCACTTTTCAGGCGCTGCGAATCGCGGTCAACGATGAGTTCGGAGCCCTGGACCGTTTTCTTTCGCTGCTGCCCGGTTGTCTTGCGCCGGGAGGGCGCGTCGCCATCCTGACCTTCCACTCCGGGGAGGATAGGAGGGTGAAAAAGTCCTTCCAGTCGCTCGCGCGTGAAGGCGTCTATGCCACTGTCGCGCCCGAGCCCATCCGTCCGTCGCCGGAGGAGCGCCGCTCCAATCCGCGAAGCTCATGCGCCAAACTCCGCTGGGCGAAACGCGCCCGGACATGAACAGGGCACCCGAACCATGAAATCCAAATCCGGAACAAAATCCAAATCCGGAACAAAATCCGAAATCAAATCCGAAATCAAATCAATTACCGATGCTATCAAGAAATTCCGGGACGAGCGCGATTGGAAGAAATTCCACGACCCGAAGAACCTGGCTATTTGCCTGAACGTCGAAGCCGCGGAATTGTTGGAGGTCTTTCTTTGGAAGACCCACGAGGAAATCGATGCGGAGCGTTTCAAGGAAGAGCTGGCGGATGTATTCTATTCCGCATTCCTGCTGGCGGACGAGTTCAAGCTGGACGTGGGCGAAATCGTCCGGGAAAAGCTGAAAAAGAACGCGGGGAAATATCCGGTGGAAAAGTCAAAAGGCTCGAAAAAGAAATACGACGAGCTTTAAAGACCGCTTAAGCAACCTGACGGAATGGGATTCTGGACGGATGGGAATCCGGGCGGATTGGAATCCGGACGGATAGGAATCCGGGCGGAGCTTCACCGAAAGCTGCGGAAAAGCTCGCCGACCCGTTCCAAGATGGAGTTGCGGAAGCCTATGGAAGGTCCCTCATGATCCGGCCGGCTGATGTCGGTTCCTTCGAAGATATTGACCGTAGTCGCGCCGTACATTTCCTTGAGCCTTATGACCCGGGAATCGGTTTCAGGCCAAGGCAGTTTCGGATTCCACGGCGGTATGAGATCTGCGATTTCCTCCACGCTCATCCCTTTTTTCATTTTCGGAAGGGCGGGTCTGAAGATGGAATCCAGAATCGCCTGGTGAAGCTCTTCGATAATGACTTTATCCGATTTCCTGAGGCCTTCGTTTTCCATTTTTATTGACGACCTTCCTTCCGATGCTCCTGCATAGAAATTAACCACCTTTGGGACCTCTGGACAGCCCTTGATTGGCCGGGGCCTTTGTATCTTTCCAGCACCTATGCGAGTCAAAGTCAACGGACAGGATGCCGACCTGGAAGCCGGCATGAACCTCGAAAACCTCATCGGGTTCTACCGCCTGAAAATCGATCAAGTCGTGGTGGAACTGAACCGCAAGGTTCCCCCCAAGGGATCCTATTCTGCCACTCTTCTCAAGGACGGCGACGAAGTTGAAATCGTGAAGTTCCTTGGCGGCGGTTGAGACAGCGTCATCATCAGACGGACTTCCGGATCATCGGGATTAGGAGCCATGGTTCGGTTTGGGAAGTTTTCGATTGTTCAGGCAAATGGCGGGAGCCCTTGCCGGTCCCTTACCTGAATTCCACGATATGCACGTCGGTGTAATACGCTTCGATGATCTGCTTATAGGTCTGTTTCGCCCGCGCCCGCGCAATCGATCCGAACTGGCATAACCCCACTCCGTGCCCGAAGGCCTTTCCCTGGGCCGTCACCTTGCCGTCCGCCATCTTCACGACGAAAGACGAACTGGGCAGGATCTTGTTCTCCGTGGCGCCGGGCCGCAGCGCCCAGCGCACCTTGTCTCCTTTGACCGTGATGAGACCCTTATCGGTCTTCAGCGTCAGCTGGCGGATGCGTCCGCACGAAGCCCGCTGCGCCACTTCGATGCCTTGCAGGACGGTGAAGTCGGGCGCGCCGGATACGGAGGCGGAGCGGAGGTTACGGCGCAGGATGCCGGTCAATTGCTTTCCGCTCCATTCCTCCTTCCAGGAAGAGTAGCGCGAGGCCTGGCAATAGGGGTCGCCCATCACGTCGTTGTCCGGGCGGGAGACCAGATACGGGATGCTGTCGCCGCCCCAAACCTCATGCTTGCTGGCGGTGCGTCCGCTGCAAGTGGAGAAGTAGTAGCAGATGGCCAGGGAGTCCGCGTGTCCCACCGCCATGCCCCGAGTTTCCCACACCGCGCGGTCGCTCAGGAGATACTCGCTCCGCACGCCCTTGTAGACCTGGTCCTGCACGTCGCTGTAGAGATGGAAGTCCCGCGCGCTCGGCCGCATCATGCGCTTGTAGGCGTAGGTGCGGGCCACGATGGCCTGGGCCTTGAGGGCTTCCAGGGCCTCCCGGTCCACGGTTCCCAGTTCGTAGGGAAGCACGCCGCGCAGGTAATCCTCCACCCCCAACACGTTCACGGTGGAGATGTCCCCGTCGGATTCGCCGATGAGGTGCAGGCTTCCGCGGTAGACGGAGCCGTTCACATCCACAAGGTTGTAGGGATTCACGGAGATGAGGCGCAGCTTGCGGGTGGAAGCAGTCACCGAAGCCTTGCCAGACTGATCGATGGTGAAACCGGCACCGGCGCGGCGGACAACGATGCGTCCCTTGAGGTTGGCCAGCTTGGAGACGGTGACGGTCTTGCCTACGCCGGATTCGCCGATGACTTCCGAAAAGACTTGCATCTCTCCCAAAGAATAGAGGGATAGCGCCTTGGGCGATCTGCTGAGGAGAACGTGCATGCGGTCGGGCAGGCCCTTGGGGCGCGGACGCTGGATGATGCCTTCGGGACGCGAGCCGGAGGGCAAGGAATAGGGGGGTGGGCGGACTTGCGCCGTGCCTAGCGCGGTGTCGCCGGACTGGCCGTTGCCGCCCGTCGCGGGATTGTCGCCGAGACCGGTCCAGGGAACATCCCAACTGAGAGTGTCCTTGGCCTCGGGGTATGGCTGCTGCGTGGGCAGGGAGAATTCGCCGGGGACCGGATCCGCCGACGTGGAGGGATCGGGTCCGCCCGCCGACGGCCTTGGGGAGGCGGGGGAGGACGCAGCTTCGCCGGAAGCCTTGGGCGCGTTCGAACCGCAGCCGAGGAGGGAAACGATCAGGCTGAGAATCAGGCAGCCCGAAAGGTTCGGGCCGAAAAAGGGGAGCCGGAATGGGAAGGGAAAGGGAAAGGGCGGCCGCGCGGGCCCGGGACGCTTCATCGGTAAATGATGCTTATGCCGGGACCGACTTCGACTCTTTCGAAAGCTTCTTGAGCTTGCCATCGTTGAGGGTACGATCCGTCGCGGAAATCTTGTCCACGAACAGGACGCCGTTCAGGTGATCGATCTCATGTTGGATGCACCGGGCCAGGAGGCCGTCGATGTTTTTGAGCACCTGGTTCTTGCCGTTCTTGTCGAGCGATTCCACCGTGATGGTTTCGGGGCGATCCACGTCCGCCCAGATTCCGGGAACCGAGAGACAGCCTTCTTCGGCCGTGCAATTACCCTTGGGCAGGGTGATCACGGGGTTGAACATGAAATAGGGTTTCTTCTCTTCCTCTTCGCCCGCGATGTCGACGACAATGAGGCGGATGGAGTACCCCACCTGGGG
>JALYSE010000376.1 GCA_030854955.1 Fibrobacterota bacterium
CAAACTGTTATACAAAGCAGGCGTCCTGTACGATGCGCTTACAGGTGAAATGCTCCGCAGTTGGAGCCTGGTCCAGGAACAGATTATTCCCCATGAATACGCGGTCAAGTGGCAGACGCGCGAAGGTAAGCTCTACTCCATAAGGGAGGACGAGACCGGGGTATCCCTGCGTGTGGAAGGCACGCAAACCTACCTGACTGGAAATCCCATCCACCTTCCGGAATTCAAGGGCAGCAGCCATGCCAATGTTCTGAAAGTGCTGCTTCATGAAGTCCTGATCAACCTGGTGGACGGGAAGCCGTTCACCAACTTTCTGACGCAAACCATCCCTACCTATCGGGACGGGGCCATCATTTGCGAATGCCTGCGGCGCACGGGAAACCTGGCACTGGTGAAGGATTGGATCCTGGGCCTCAATGAACCTTTCGACTTTGCACGGGAGGGTGAGCGGGAGCCCGACAACCTGGGCCAAGCGCTGTTCCTCATCTCCATGGTCTCGGATAAAGAACATGCTTTGGTCCCCGCCATTTTGGACCAAGCCAAAGACTTCAGGAATACGGACTTCATTGATGGGCGCACGGATGCCGCCGAACATCCGGTATACCAGACCAAATGGCTCAAGTTCGGTCTCAAGAGCTTGGGTCTTCCCGATTCTTACAAAATCCCCGTCGCCTTCGATCCTTATTCATCAGTTTTCTGGATGGACTACAAGGATATCCCCACCAACGGTCCTCCTTTTCCGGAAAAGACGAAGGAGGCCTGCCCTCATCTAGCCTGGGCGGAAGCGCATTTCCACGGATGGGATGCGCCCATGACCGTGGGATCGAAATCCTATCCCCTCAGCTGGGAGGTCCTGGGTGAGAGGAGTTCGCCCTACGGCATGATCATCATCTCCCCGGACTTTGTGGACCGGAAAATCACGGCACCCCAAGCGCGGCATGCTTCCGAAATGCTTTTGTATTTCATGGACCAGGCCCACTCCGGGCTCCAAATGGATCCCCAGGACAAACACCTCCTCCACGCCCATTGAACAGGTGGGCCTGATCCTGCCCACTTTAACCGGACCTTGTCCGGCTTAACCGGACCTTGTCCGGCATGCTACGGCCTTTATACCTTTCCCCCCAATGAGGATTGTGGCGCAAAGGGTAGGGGAGGCTTTCGTGACGGTGGATGGCGGAGTCATCGCCTCCATCGGTAACGGTCTGCTCGTGCTTGCGGGGGTCTCTCCGGACGACACCGAAGAAGACGCGATTTGGCTGGCGGGGAAAATCGTCCGCATGCGGATCTTCCGCGATGATGAAGGTAAGATGAACCGCTCCGTCGCCGACATCGGTGGCGAAATTCTAGTGGTCAGCCAATTCACCCTTTTCGCCTCGACCTCCAAGGGTAACCGGCCATCCTTCACCGGGGCGGCCGGCCCGGACCAGGCCATACCTTTGTATGAATTCCTGGCTTCGCGCCTGGGCGCGGAATTGGGGCGGCCTGCGGCCACGGGAAAATTCGGAGCGGATATGTCCGTGGCGTTGCGCAACGACGGCCCGGTGACGATTTTCATGGACAGCAAAGACCGGGAGTAGGCAATGGATATCGTCAACAAGGATCTGGAAAAATACGCATTCGACCATACCTCTCCGGAACCGGAGATCTTGCAACGCCTTTCCGACGAAACGTATGCCAAGATGCCGATGCCCCAGATGTTGACCGGCCGCCTGGAAGGGCGTTTGCTCAATCTATTGGCCCGGATCAGCGGTGCCCGGAAGACTTTGGAGATCGGGACCTTCACCGGGTACTCAGCCTTGTCCATCGCGGAGGGGCTGCCGGAGGATGGCACGGTTGTGACTTGCGAGATCGACCCGGCAAATGCGGCCATGGCCCAGCGCTATTTCGACGCCAGCCTGCACGGAAAGAAGATTGAAATCCGCCTGGGCCCCGCCCTGACGACCCTGGCGGGTTTGCAAGGCCCCTTCGATTTGGCCTTTATCGATGCGGACAAGGAAAATTATCCCGAGTACTATGAAAAAACCCTGGAGTTGGTTCGCCCCGGCGGTTTGATCCTGGTGGATAATACCCTATGGTCGGGACTGGTCCTGAACCCCCATGATCCTGAAAGCATAGCGATCGACAAGCTCAACAAGCGGATTGCCATGGATCCGCGCGTGGAAAACGTGCTGCTTACAATCCGGGACGGACTGCAGGTGGTTCGCCGGAAATCATGATCGATCGTTTCCGCTCTGGTCGGTCCCAATCATTCCTTGCGCCGGCCCAGGCTTCCCGATCCTTTGATGGCTGTCTTCACGTCGTTTTCCAATTGTCCGCAGGTGTTATCCTTATCGATGACCAAGCCGCCGTCCGCCTGGAGCGCGAGGCCGCCCTCCTCCAGGCAACGGGTGATGTTTACGTCGACGAGCCATTTTTCCACGTCCAGGAAAATGATGAACGTGTTCAGCCCGGGACTTTCGACGGCCAGGCCCGTATCCGAGTTGAATCGGACGTCCTCTTCGAAATCGAGGGTGATTTTGAAGGTGCGTCCCGTTTTCCCCGCATGGTCGAATATGCCTTTGATGATCAGGCTATGCCCGTTCAATCCGGAATCGGGCCCTGGTTTTTCCTGGGATTTTCCCTCTA
>JALYSE010000377.1 GCA_030854955.1 Fibrobacterota bacterium
GGGCAGGGGCAGGTCCGGGGTCTCGGCCCGTCGTGCGAGCCATTCCTGCGCATTGATCGACGGATCCCCGGGGATGGGAGCCAACCGCAGATAGCTTCCGTCCGCCTTCATCAACCTGGATTTGGAATTGTCGGACCAATAGACGGTGAGGATGTCCTCCATCCAACGCTCCAAAATGGGATCCTTGATGGGGATGGCCACTTCCACGCGGTCACGCAGATTGCGTTCCATCCAATCGCCGCTGCCGATGAAAACGGCCGGGTCGCCTCCGTTCTCGAAATGGAAAATGCGGCTATGCTCGAGAAAGCGGCCTACCACGCTTTTCACCTGGACGTTCTCCGAAATGCCTTTGAGTCCCGGACGCAAGGCGCAGGTACCCCGCACGAGCAGGCGCACGGGCACGCCGGCCTGGGAGGCTTCGTATAGGGCTTCGATGACATCCTTGTCAAAGAGGGCGTTCATCTTGGCCGTGATGCCTGCGGACTTTCCGGCCCGGGCGGCCTCCGTTTCCACGCGGATGCGACGGAGGGTCTCAGAGAGGAAATTGATCGGGCCCACCTGAAGGGTTTTGAAGTCCGGGCTGCGCGATTGCGAAGTCAGGAAGTTGAACACTTCAGATACACCTTCGGTGATTTCGGGATCGCTGGTCAGAAAGCTCAGGTCGGTATATTTACGGGCCGTCTCCGGATTGTAATTGCCCGTGCCCACGTGGGCGTAACGCTCGAAGCCGGTTTCCTCCTTGCGAATGGCCAGGGAGAGCTTGCAATGGGTCTTGAGGCCCACTAGGCCGTAGACCACCGTGCCGCCCTTCTCCTCCAACTGTCTGGCCCAGCTGATGTTGGACTTCTCGTCGAAGCGGGCCTTGAGCTCCACTACGGCCACCACTTCCTTGCCTTGCTCTGCAGCCTCCAGCAGGGCGTACATGATGGGAGATTCCTCGTTGGTGCGGTAAAGGGTCTGCTTGATCACCTGGACCTTGGGATCCTCCGATGCGCTCTGGATGAAGCGCACGACGGGATCGTAGGAGTCGAAGGGATGATGCAGGAGGATGTCGCGCTGACGGATTTCGTGGAAGAGATCCTCGGGATCCTGGAAATGGAGGGTGTTGACGGCGTTGATGGGCGGGTATTTCAGGTTCGCCATGGGAACCATGTTATAGAGGCTGGCCAGACGGTTCAGGTTCACGGGCCCGTCCACGCGGAAGATCTGGCTGGGTTCGATATCGAAGGTCTTGGCCAGCACGTCCACGATGCGCTTGGAAGCGCTCTTGTCGATTTCCAGGCGCACGACGTCCCCGCGGCGGCGGTTGTGCACCACGGCTTCCACGGCGTCGATGAGGCTGCTTCCCTCTTCCTCTTCCAGGTAGAGATTGCTGTTGCGCGTTGCCCGGAAGGGCGCGCAGCTCTTGATGGGATAGCCCTTGAAGAGCTCGGTGATGTAATGCTGCACCACGTCGTGGATGAAGATGAAGCTGTATCCCTTTTCCTTATTGGGCACGCTTACGAGGCGTGGCAGGCTGCGCGGGATGGTGATGACCCCAAGCCCGTCCCGTTTCTTGTCTTCCTTGAGGATGGCCAGCAGGCACAGGGATTTGTTGAGCACCCAGGGAAAGGGATGGGCCGGATCCACCTTGATGGGCGTAAGCAGCGGATAAATTTCATCGCGGAAGAAGGCATGGACATGCTTCTCCTCGTCCTTGCCCAGGGAGGCCATGGTTTTCATGTGGACGTTCTTCTCCCGCAGCCCAGGGAGCAGTTCCTCGTTCCAGCATTTGTATTGCAGCTTTACCGTTTTCTGGCATAGCTTGAGGATGGTCTCCAGCTTGGCGGCCGCGGCCAATCCCGCGATGCCGTCCACGGGGATGCCGGACTCGACCTTTTGCAACAGGGCAGCGACGCGCACTTCGAAGAACTCATCCAGATTGTTGGCGACTATGGCCAGGAACTTGATGCGCTCCAGCAGGGGGTTTTCCGGATCCCGCGCTTCTTCCAGCACCCGGTTATTGAACTCGAGCCAGGAATACTCCCGATCGATGAAGGCGTTTCGGCCGGAATAATCAGGACCCGCGGTAGGGGCCGGGGTCGCGCTTGTCGGCGCTACGGGGGGCGGGACGGGCACGGCGGCCGTTGGCGCTTGCGCGTTCATGTCGCGGCTGCGGAAGCGTCGACGGGGAGGTTCAGGTGGCCGTTCCGGCTCCAGAAGAAGGCCGCGCCTTCGCGCAGGCCCGCTTCGCTGGTGGCCAAGCGGTGGATGCCGAAGTAGCGCATGCTGGCGGCCAGGACCACCACGGCCGGCATGATGATACGGGCCCGATCCAATGTGATGTCGAACAGGCTCTGGATATTCTGGGCGGATTTCCCCTGGCTGATTTCCGAGATGTCCTCCAGGCTTCCCACGGTGATTTCCGGAAGCAGTTTCGCGAACGGCCCGCCGCGCACACACTCGACCATGCGCGCGATGGCCCTGATATTCCCGGAGCTGCCGAAGGCCCGCTGCGACGGGGGCGGGGCCTTGACCTCGAAGCGGGTCTTAAACTCGCTCATGGCCAATTCATGGATTTGCTCGAACGCCTCCCTGGAAAAGGTCTTTCCCTTGAGGAAGCGTTGGCTCAGGCGGATGGCC
>JALYSE010000199.1 GCA_030854955.1 Fibrobacterota bacterium
GGTATACTCCCGGGATATGCTGGTGGGCTTCCTTCCCCACCACCTGCATCATGAAATGCAAGGTGTCCAGATCAACGTCGTACGCATAGGCGCAAAGGACGGTGCCCAGCAGCAGGATGTAGGTCAGACGCTTGTTGGCGTTTATCGCCCGGCGGACGGGAAACGGGTGACTGGGATTGGTGGGAACGACAACCATCGATTGGGGCAGCTTGCGCACCGTCCGCCGCCTCGATTTGTTGCGGGCCAATTTCCGCGCCATCCTTCGCGCGGTCATGATCCTTTCTTCTTCGTATTCATCCATGATTACTTCAGCTCCGATTGACCGCCCCGTGCGTTGGAGGGGCGTAGGTAGATTTTATCGGGAAAGGATCCCGAATACAAGTCCGGGAGGGGTCCGGATTTTGGGGAGGTTCCCTTTTTTGGGGTAGGATCCGGTAAAAAGAACCGCGGCTGGCGTGGTTTCCGGTTCCGGTTTTCCGTCCTCCATGGCTGGAGCCTCCAAATTAACCATAAAAAAGGGTGGTTTGCCTCCGCTCCGGATGCGGCGGCCCCCCCCGCCAGGAATCCGTCCCCGTTGGCAGTACCCTATCGAATGGGACCGGATTCCTGGCGGAGAGGGCTTTCAAACTCTCCTTTCTGGTTATATTCATACTATATAGATATGGTATTAAAAACCCATAAATAAGCCTAAAATTGGTAAAAAAACCGGTTAGTCACTCGATTCAGGTTCAAATCTGGCCATTAACCTTGTTGACCACTAGGAATAAGATAACCCGTTGCTATATTTACACCTACTATGAAAGATCTCGACCTGGTATCATCCGAATCCGCAAAGCATTGGAAGACAAAACTCAGCGACAGCTTGGACCCCAAGTGGCGCGAGGACATCGACAACTTCGAAACCGACATTGTGCTCAAGAAAAAGGGCAAGATCGAGGACCGGGTATTCGCCGAGACCCGTCTGCGCATGGGTGCCTACGGCCAGCGTTACGATAACGGCCACCGCCATGACGGCAACGAAAGCCGCAACATCCCGTTCCCCACGGACCTGAATAAGGGACCCGAGACCAAATGGGACGCGCCGGGCATGGAGCGCATCAAGCTTCCCTGGGGCGGCATGAGTGCCAAGCAATTGGACGTGATGGCGGAACTGGCCGAGGAATATTCCGATGGCATCCTACACATCACCACGCGCCAGGACATCCAGCTCCATTACATCCACATCGAGAACTGTCCGTCCATGTTCCGCCGCCTCGCCGTAGTGGACATCACCACCCGCGAAGCGTGCGGCAACTCGGTCCGCAACGTGACCGCCTGCCCCATCGCCGGCGTCTGCCGCGAAGAGGCCTTCGACGTCACCGGCTACGCCAATGCCGTGTTCAAGTACCTGCTTGGCCATCCTGACGTCCAGGACTTCGGCCGCAAATTCAAGATCGCCCTCTCCGGCTGCAAGCACAATCCCTGCGGCCTCACCAATATTCATGATCTCGGCCTCACCGCCGTGGCCCGCCCCCAGGCGGACGGTACCGTGAAGCGCGGGTTCGAATACTACGTGGGCGGCGGCCTCGGCGCCGTGACCTACGACGCCAAGCTGTTCAGCGACTTCGTCCCGGAAGAGGAAGTGCTGGCCCTGACCCAGGCCACCTGCCGCGTGTACGCGCGCCTAGGCGAGAAGAAGAAGCGCCATCGCGCCCGCATCAAGTTCCTAGTGGCCGACATGGGCATCGACAAGTTCCGCGAAGCGGTCCTGGAAGAGCGCGCCAAGCTCCCCGTGGATCCGCGCTGGACGGATTTCCTCGAGACCCTTCCCAAGTTCGAAGAGAAGCCGCTGCGTGCCGCCGGCAAGGGAATACCCAAGACGGACGATGCGGCTTTCGACTTCTGGTGCCTCACCAACGTCTATCCCCAGAAGCAGGACGGCTTCCTCACCGTGACCGTCACCTTGCCCATGGGCGACATCAGCTGCAACCAGGCCCGGTCCCTCTCAGACATCGCCCGCAAGTACGTCAAGGACACCATGCGCACCACGGTGGAGCAGAATATCGTGCTCCGTTGGGTGAGCGAGGCGGACATCTACGAGGTGTACAAGGACCTGAAGGCCATCGGCCTCGCCGAACCCGGCGCCGCTTCCATCGTCGACATCACGGCCTGCCCCGGCACCGACACCTGCAAGCTGGGAGTATCCTCTTCGCGCGGCCTGGCCGCCGAGCTGCGCACCCGCCTCGCCGTCAAGTTCGTGGAGATGGACGAAGCCGTCCGCAACCTGCGCATCAAGGTGAGCGGCTGCTTCAACTCCTGTGCCCAGCAGCATATCGCCGATATCGGTTTCTACGGCATTAGTCGCAACGTAGCCGGCTATATCGTCCCCCATTTCCAAATGGTCTTGGGCGGCCAGTTCACGAACAACGGCGGCAGCTACGGCCTCGCCACCGGCGGTATCGCCTCCAAGGCCATCCCGGCCGTGGTGGACAAGCTCCTGGACATGTACTTGAAGGGAAAGCAGAAAGGCGAAATCTTCCGCGCCTGGGTCGAGCGCACCGGCAAGGGCGTCATCATGCAGAGCATCGCCGACGTGGCCGCCGTGCCCGCCTACGACAAGGACAAGTCCTTCTACACGGACTGGGGCAGCGTCCGCGAATACAACGTGAAGGACAAAGGCATGGGCGAATGCGCCGGCGAAGTGGTTTCGCTCACGGAGTTCGGCCTCAAGGCAGCCGATCGCGAAATCTTCGACGCCCAACTGAAATATGACGCCGGTGACATCAAGGCCGCCGGGGATAAGGGCTACAAGGCCATGCTGCTCGCGGCCCAGGGCCTCATCAAGAGGTTCAACATCGACATTTCCGAGGACCCGGACCAAGTGATGGCCGAATTCCGGGAACGCTTCTACGACTCCAAGCTGTTCTTCGACCCCATCGCGGGCCCCACCTACGCCAACTTCTATTTCGGCGGCCATGACGAGCGCCATGCGACGCTGGACAAGGAAAAGGCGAGCCGTCGTCTCAAGGAAGCGCAGATCTTCCTGGAAGCCTGCCATAATTGCAACCTCCGGATGAGCATGGGCACGAACAAGGGCAAGGAAGGCATCCTCGCCAAACTGGACTCCAAGGCTTAAGGGATCAAGGGATTACGATGAACCTGCAATATCTGAACTGGAAAATTGATCTCGAGAACCCCGCCGAAGCCGAGCCCCATGAGTGGTTCAAGGTATTCAGCACCTGGATCCCCGACGCGCCGGAAATCTTCATCGACGTGGCCGACTACCAGCATGTGCCGGACGGGCCCGTGACCCTTCTGGTGGGCCATTATGTGAATTACTCTCTGGACGCGGTCGATCGCAACCTGGGCCTGCTCTACGATTACAAGCATCCGATCGAAGGCAGTAACGAGGAGAAGATCCTCTCCAGCCTGCTCGGACTGTTCCGCGTCGCCAAGCGCCTGGAAGACGACGCCGGCTTCAGCCACAAGCCCAAGTTCAAGGCGGGCTCGCTCCGCTTCATCGTGAACAGTCGCGCTATCGCGCCCAACAGCGCCGAGACCCTGGAAGCCGTAAAGCCGGATCTGGTCAAGGTGCTGGCCAAGGCGTTCGGCGAAGGCGGGTTCTCCATCGAACACCTTACGAATCCGCGTCAGCGCTTCTCCGTGCAGGTGAGTGCGAAGGGAACCCCCGATCTGGCCGAAGTGCTCAAGCGCCTGGGCTGATCTTTCATTTGGCGGTAGATTTATTTTCATTTGGACGATAGACAACTTTCAATCTGGAATCCTTCATCGTTCAGGAGCTTCGCCGCCACGCGAGTTGGCATCCTGACGCTCTCGCGTTTCACCACTTCCGCGATAAGGATGGGTATGAAGTGGACTTGGTGATAGAGCGGGGCGCCAACCAGCTGGCCGGAGTGGAGGTGAAGGCCTCTTCGACCATTCTATCGGAGGACTTCCGCGGGTTGAGGAAGCTGAGGGAAGGCTCGGGCAAAAAATTCGCGGCGGGGGTGGTCCTATACGATGGGGAGATGACGCTTCGATTCGAGGACACGCTCTTCGCGGTCCCTATATCTTCCTTGTGGGAATAGCCGCCCTTCAGAAAAGGGACACCCTGCCCGAGAATGCTCCCGGTAATTTGGACAATTAAAGCCATTCTTTCAGCAATGATAATGGAACCGCGTCGACCTTTTCTCCTAGAGGAAAAATTTGAGTTCCAGGATAGACCACGGCGAGGCGGCTTAAGTTCAAATCAGCCATAGCTGCATGCATTGACTTGGTATACGAGGGCGCCTGGGAGTATTTGAACTCGAATCCGATTCGTCGGTTTCCTTGAGTGATCAATAGGTCTAGTTCTGCTCCCCCATGTGTGCCCCAAAAAAATGCATTCCGTCCAGAACCGGTGATCTTGATCACTTCCTCTAGTGCGAAGCCTTCCCAGGAAGCACCAAGCTTCGGATGCTGAAGCAGTGACTTTTCGTCCGTTATTCCTAGCAGGGTATGAAAAAGGCCGGAATCTCGAATATAAAACTTGGGACTTTTCACCAATCGCTTGCTTACGTTTTCGTACCATGGCGGCAATAGACGGACCATGAAACTTTGTTCCAGTATCTGAAGGTAGTGGAGCATGGTCTTGTCGCTCAGTCCAAGTGAGCGGCCAATCTCGGAGGAATTCCAAGTTTGCCCATGATAGTGGGCAGCCATGATCCAGAAACGGCGCATCTGTGGAGCGGGTAGCCGCAGCCCTAGGCTGGGGATATCGTGTTCCAAGAAGGTATCGATGAATGCGCTTCTCCAAGCTAAGCTATCGGAATCCCGCCGTGCGAGGAAGGACTTGGGGTATCCGCCCCTGTGCCATAATCGCTTTGCGCTTCCTTCCTCCACCTCCTCTAGTGAGAGGCCGGGCAGTTCATGAAATTGTATGCGCCCCGCCAAGGATTCCGACCCTTGCCGCATCAGGTCTCCGGATGCGCTCCCCAAGACTAAGAAACGGGCCGCCAAGGGTTTCCGGTCAGCCAATACCCGCAGCAGAGGGAAAAGATTAGGTAGCCGCTGGACCTCATCGATGACTACCAAGCCTTTGAGCCCGGGAAGGCTAAGTCCAGGTTGTGCCAAAACGGCGGCATCTTGAGGGTTCTCCAAGTCGAACCAGTGCGTTTTCCCCTTCCGGGATTCCGCCAGTAAGCCGGCCAAGGTTGTCTTGCCGGATTGCCTGGATCCGACCAAGGCTACTACAGGGAAACGTCCCAAGGAGACCTTGACCTCTTTGAGGTGGCGAAGCCTTGGAAGGGGTAAGGAATGCATTGGTTTCATACCTTGAAATATCGGATATTATCTCCGGATATTCAAGGATAAAATTATGAGCGTGCCGTTCGCTTTATAGGTGATTTCGGATTGCGGATTGCGGATTGGGGTGGAATCCGGAATGGGCCGGAGAGAAAAGGGTAAGGTTGGCGCCGGTGAGGTTTTGCGGGCTGGATGTGGCTCCGGAAGAACCTTCTTGGAATCACGGTACTGCGCGGCCAAGTCCTCGCGGCCCAGCTTCTCGAACTGATCCGCCCAATATTCGCCGAAGCTGCCGCGGGGCACGGCGTACCCCTTCTGGGAGCTGTCCGTGTGGATGCGGAAGAAGCCGCCGCGCAGGCTGGCGGCGTCGATGGACCCCATTCGGCGCTGGAGGTGCTGTCGGTAGGGGACAGGACGTTCATGGTCTCCTGATTCAGATCCGTTTGCCCTTGCGCTCGACGAAGTAGATGTTCGAATGACTGTAGAGGCCGCCCTTGTTGACCACCTGCACGTCCATGCGGGTGGGTTCGGACAGGTCGGGATCGGCTGCGGCCGCGGCGTCCCCTTTCTTGTTGAAAAGCTCGGTCATCTGGAAATCCGAGGCGGCCAGGGGGGCGCAGCCATTATAGGTCAATTGGGCGAAGGCGGGAGCGGCCCCGAGGACCAGGATAAGTGCACCGGTGACATGGGTGTTTCGGTGTTTCGGTGTTTCTGGCCGGGATCCGGACGATTAGCGGAAATGCGCCAGGATAGCGTCCACGATGCGGGGCGCGGCCTTGCCGTCCCCATACGGATTAGAGGCGCTTCCCAGCTTGCGCCGCTCGGCATCGTTGTCGAGAAGTAGGCGCGCCTCGCGCACGATGTCCTCGCGCCGGGTCCCCGCCAGCCTCACCGTTCCGGCCTCCACGGCCTCGGGCCGCTCGGTCTCGTTGCGGAGCACCAGCACCGGAACCCCCAGGGTGGGGGCCTCTTCCTGCACGCCGCCGGAATCGGTCAAAATGAGGTGGGCCTTGCCCATCGTCTTTACGAAGTCGAAATAATCCATGGGCGCGACCAGGTGGATATTGCGCACGTCGCCGAGGATTTCCCGCGCGGGCTTTTGGACGTTGGGATTGAGATGCACGGGATAGACCACTTCCACGTCCTTGTAGGCGTCGGCCAATTCCCGGATGGCATGGAAGATCCGCTCCATGGGTTCGCCGAAACTTTCCCGGCGATGCACGGTGATGAGGATCATCCGTTTGCCCGTAAGATCCAGATCGCGCAACGGGAACGGGTGCTCCATGGAGGCGGCCAAGAGTAGGGTATCGATTCCGGTATTACCGGTGATGTGGATGCTTTTCTCCGGGATTCCTTCCTTGAGCAGATTGTCCTTGTTACCCCGGGTGGGGCAGAAGTTCAAATCCGCGCAGGCGGTGATGAGCCGCCGGTTGATCTCCTCGGGAAAGGGGAAGTACTTGTCATTGGTGCGGAGGCCCGCTTCCACGTGGCCTACGGGTATTTTGGCATAGAACGCGCACAGGGAACCCAGGAAGGCCGTGGTGGTGTCGCCCTGCACCAGCATCATGTCCGGGCGGCGTCCCTGGGTCAGGACCTGCTCGAAGGCGGTGATGGCCTTGCTGCTCAGCCGGTAGAGGGTCTGGTTCGGTTCCATCAGGTCCATCTCATGATCGACCTTCACCTGGAAGCGTTCCAGCATCTGGGCCAGCATCTGCTTGTGCTGACCGGTGGATACCACCAAGGTGTCCAGTTCCGGCCGGGCCTGCAGGGCCCGGATCACGGGCACCATCTTGATGGCTTCGGGCCGGGTGCCGAATACGACGGCGATGAGCGGTTTCTTCGGGTCCATCAGGTTCTCCTGGGAGGTCATTTGCGCGAGGCCTGGCCTTCGGAAAGGCCGGGCGTGATCGCCATTTTGATCGCGGGCCGGATCCGGCCAATGGCGTCGAAATCCACTGGACCAAGTCCCGGGTTAAACACGATTCCGAATCCGATTCTTTCGTGGCGCATGGCCGCGCGGGCATCCCGTGGTGGGCCCTTGCCTTTGAAAGCGCGGGAATCCAGGGACGAGGTCCCCCCCCCGAACAACGCCGAAGCGAATCCCATGAGGGTTCCGGCCGCCATGTCCGAAGAGCCGTTGCCGTCCACGTCCCCGATATCGGCTACGGCGGTCACCTCGCCGCCCAGGTTCACGGACCAGGACTTTCCGCCGCTTCCATCCAAAAGGGCGGCGAGATCGCTGCTGGTGCCTACCGCGCAGTCCGGCTTTCCGTCCTTGTTGAGATCGGGCATGGGCGCGATCGTTAGAATGGTGCTGGTGTCCCCGAAGTTGTAGGTCCAAATCGATTTGACGTCCGCTCCCTTGGCCGCCCCGGATACGCAATGGACCTGACCGCCGCCGTCGCCGATGAGGGCGTCGTGCTTGCCGTCGCCGTCCACGTCCTCCGAGACAGCCACGGTTATGGCGCCCATGGAGACGGGGTGGGACCAGAGGATTTCGCCGGTCGATCCCTTGAGAAGATAGGCGGTGTTGGCGCCGCAGGCGGCCAAAACCTCGTCGATGCCGTCGCCGTCCTGATCGGGGAAGGCCGCGATTTTCCAGATGTCGCCGGGGAGTCCCGCCTTCCATTTGATCGCGCCGTTTGCCAATGCCAGGCAATAGACGGTGTCGGAACTGGTGCCCACCGCGAGGCCGAAAGCACCGCCCTTCTGGTTGAGCTGGGCCAGGCTGTTCGCGCCGCCGGCTCCGTCCCTGGGCGGCGACGCAAGCGAAGTTGTCTTGGCGCCGGGAGTATTCGGCGGGCCCTTGATTTTGCCTCCCGAGTATCCGAATTGCCAAAGGGGTTTTCCGAGCCTACTGGCTTGCTTTCCCGAGAACATATAGACGGAATCATTCTCGCTCCCGGCGGCGATGTCAGGGATATTGTCCCCATTCACATCCGGCACAGCCGTTAGGCTGAGGATGGTCCCGAAAGTGATGGCGAGCCACAAAGTATCGCCGGTGGCACCGGAATAACAACCGATCAGGCCGAACTCATCTCCGCCAACTACATCAGGCTTCCCGTCGCCATTGAGATCCGGGACTGGGGCCGCCGCACTCAGGGTGGATTTGAAGGGACGGGACCAGATTTGATTACCGGCTTTGGGTCCTCTGCCCTCCACCAAATACAGAGAATCATCCTGTGATCCGACCAATACATCCTTACCGCCATTGCCGGATAGGTCGGGTATGGGTACCACCACCGTTACCGCGAATTCCGCGTAGAAGCGCCAGAGCTGGTCGCCGGGCCCCGCCGCCCAGGAGACGCACGCGGCTAAGGCCAATAACACTCCAGCCCCGGCGGAACCGAGGCCGCGACCCGCATGGCGCGAACGGTTGCAATGGATTTCAATTTGCTTCTTCATCATTTCCTCCGAATGTTCCTCAAATTCCCATTCCATACCAGAAACTTCCCGTGATCCGTAAATCCTGAAGATTGCGGGGATAGGGA